>JBKQQQ010000247.1:0-16091 GCA_052144275.1 Streptosporangiaceae bacterium | reverse complement strand
GCGGGACGTGTCCGGGTGGTCAAGAGGGCCGATGTGCAAGGCGGATTCGGCTCCCTGCTCCGCCTGATGGCCCCCAAGATGCGCCGGGAAACCGCCCGGTCCTTGGCTGCCCTGGAACGACAGCTGTGCTCATAGCGCACCGCTCCGGCCGCCGACGCGACAGGCACGCGACCTGTGGCGGATCGACATCCAGGTGCATTGTTGCTGAACAGGGGAGATATATAGGACGATCTCGCCATGAGGACACGCGAGCCATGCACGAACCGCGAGTTCCGTGCGCGTACCCGCCTGGTCCGGCGCGCTGGCCGGACCGATGCACTGGTGATCAGATGCGCCTGCTGCTTATCGGCGCTCCTGGCGCCGGCAAGGGAACACAGGCTGAGCGGCTAGCCAAGCATTTCGGCATCGCCCACATCTCCAGCGGCGACCTGCTGCGACAGCATGTCAGGGACCGGACGTCGCTCGGGCAGACGGCAAAGTCCTACGTGGACAAGGGCGACCTGGTTCCTGATGGCCTCGTGATGGACATGCTGCGCAAACCGGTGGCCGCCGCGGCCAAGGCCGGCGGCTATGTTCTCGACGGGTTCCCGCGCACCGTCGAGCAGGCCAAGGCGTCCTTCCCCACGGCTCGCGCACTCGGCGCCGAGGTGCAGGCCGCGATCCACCTCGACGTCGCACGCGAGGAGCTAGTGCGCCGGCTGCTCTCCCGGCGCCGGGGCTCGGACGACACCGAAGCCGTCATCGAGAACCGCCTTCAGGTGTATCTGGACAAGACAGTGCCGTTGCTCGAGTACTACGCAGGCCGGGAATGGATGTTCACTGTCGACGGGGCCCAGCCCCCGGACGCCGTCCATACGGACATCCTCGCCCGCCTCCAGAAGCTGGCGGACTTCTCAGCCTCCCCGCCCGCCGCCGGTAACACCAACGCCAGGGGCATTTAGCCCGGATCTGCGGTACCTAAGTCAGTTACCCGGTCAGCGCTGATTCAGATCGGATCGTGAGGAAAATCAGATCCTCACGAAAGCAGGCCCAACATGACTGGCACCAGCCGCCGGCGTTTCCTTCAGTACGGCGTGGCCGCAGGCGCCGAGGGCGGCATGTGGGACCGCCCGGTACGGATGAGCCAGCTGGTGCTCACCCCGGCCGAGCGCGCCGACGTGATCGTCGACTTCCGCGGCCTGGAAGGGCGGACGCTCATCGTGCACAACAGCACGCCCGCCGCCCCGGTGTCGACGCCGGCCCCGCCGCTGCCGACCGTCATGCAGATCCGGGTCGGCACGTCGGTCACGGCCAAGGGCCCCAGCGGTATCCCCGGCGAGCTACCCGGCCAGCGAGCGGACCTGCGTCGCCCTGACGCCACCAAGTACATCACCCTCAACGAGATCGCGGCCGAGACGGCGGGGTGGTGGCTGAACCTGAACGCCGCGCACTCCGGCAAGGCACCGGAATATCCACGAGCCGGGACCGTGGAGGACTGGGTATTCGTCAACACACCATGGACACCCACCCGATGCACACCCATCTGTTCACCCACCAGGTGATCGGCCGGGTGCCGTTCGACACCGAGGCGTACCAGAAGGCCCACGGCGGACCGGACGGGGTTCCCGGCGGCATCAACCCGGCCCCGTTCGCGACCGGCCCGATGCTGCCGCCCACGCCGGACGAGCGCGGTTTCAAGGACACCAGCAAGGTCAACCCCGGCTACTACACGATCGTCCGGGCGAGGATTGACCTGCCCAGGGGCGTGCGGGCGCCGCAGTCCTACGTGTACCACTGCCACATCGTCGAGCACGAGGACAACGACATAATGCAGTCCTTCATCGTGCTCCCGTGACGCCTTCGGCCAGGGCGCGGGCCTGGTCGCGCAGCAGGAACTTCTGCACCTTGCCGGTCATCGTGGTCGGCAGCGCGTCCACGATCTGGAGCATCTCCGGGAGCTTCTGCGGCGCGATGCGCCGCTCGCGGCGCAGGAAGTCGGTCAGCTCCGCCAGCGTGGGCGGCTCGCCGCGCGCGACCACGAACGCGCAGGCCTTCTCCCCCAGGCGGTGGTCTGGCGCGGCCACGACCGCGGCGGCCGCGACCCGGGGGTGAGCGAGCAGGTGGTTCTCCACCTCGGCGGCGGAGATGTTGAGGCCGCCGCGGATGATCATGTCCTTGATCCGCCCGGTCACCCGCAGGTAGCCGGCTTCGTCGACCCGGCCGAGGTCGCCGGAGCGCGACACGCCGCGGTCGTCGATGGACGCCGCGGTGAGCTCCGGGTCCCGCCAGTAGCCCAGCATCAGGCCCGGGCCGCCGTGGCAGATCTCGCCTTCGGTGCCGGCCGGCGCCGGCTTGCCGTCCTCGTCGCGGATCTCGAGCACGACCCCGGGGAACGCCCGGCCGTCAGAGGACAGCACGTGCTCCGCCGAATCACCGGCCGTGCACGCCGTCACCAGCAGGCCCTCGGACCGGCCGTAGACCGGCAGCAGCGCGCAGGCGGGCACCTGCTGCGACCAGCCGCGGAGCATCACCTCCGGGATGGGCGCTCCGGCGCAGGCCCAGCACCGCATCATGGCCAGCTGCGCGGCCGACGCGGGATCGGCGAGCAGCCGGTCCAGGGTCATCTGGACGAAGGGCGTCGCCGTCATGCTCATCGTGCACTGGTGCCCGGCGATCCGCCGCAGGCCTGCCTCGGCGTCCCAGACGTCCATCAGGTGGACGCCCGCCCCCAGGATCAGCGGCGCGATGACCCCCATGGCCAGCCCGGTGGCGTGGGTGACGGGCGACGGCATGAACATCACGTCGCCGGGCCCCATCGCCATCACCTCGCCGCCCAGGGCGTACACGGTGAACGTGATCGTGTTCAGGGTGTGCAGGCAGCCCTTCGGCCGCGATTCGGTGCCCGAGGTGTAGATGACGCAGTGCGGCGCGTCGGCCGACGGCGGCTCGCCGAGCAGGCTGGGGTCCGGCACCCCGGTGCCGGCGATGAGGTCCTCGAACCGGAGCACGCCGGGCCGCTCGCCGCACCGGACGCTGATCACGTGCTGGAGTCCGGGCGCCGACGCACGGATCCCCTCCATCATGTCCGGGTAGTCGAAGCCGCGGAACTCCCCCGCGACCACGGCCACCTTCGCCCCGGAGTGCTGCAGGACGTAGCGCACCTCGTCGTGCCGGTAGATCGGCATCGTGGGCACGAGCACCGCGCCGATCCTGGCCAGCGCGACGTAGACGACGACGAACTCGTTCCAGTTCGGCAGCTGGACCTGGACCCGGTCGCCCGCCCCGACGCCGAGCCAGCGCAGTGCCGCCGCCAGCCGGTACGCCTGTTCCCGCAGCTCGGTGCCGGTCAGCGCGCCGTATCCGTCGGTGAGCACGACGCGGTCCTGTCCGGCGAGCCGGTCGACCGAGGCGCTGAGCGTCTCGTCACGCCAGTATCCCGCCGCGCGGAAACCGGCCACGGTCTCCGCGTCGTACACATCCTCGGGCCGGGGAGCCAGGTACGCGGCCATCGATGACCTCACGAGAGAGACGGGAGCTTCGCCTCCCGTTATACATCTCTAGTCGCAAATTATCTAGTGATGGACTATCTAACGATGGAGCGCTTCGACCCCTCGTTATGCAGGTCGGCTGGCGGCGGCGCGTCAAGGCCGTGGTCGGGCAGGGCGGGCGAGATGATCCAGAGCACCTGGGCGCGGCCTGCCCGGGGAGGCACATGGAAGGTGTGCTCGATGTTGGCCGGGAAGGTGAAGGCGTCGCCCTGCTCGAGGGTGATCTGCTCCCCCGCCACGGTGACGTGCAGCTGCCCGGCCAGGATGAGGACGAACTCCACGTCCGCGGGCAGCGAGTGAGGCTCGTTCCCGCTCCCGCCGCCGGGCTCGATGTCACTGAGGATGGCCTGCACTCGCTTCTCGCCGGACGGCGTGAGCAGGTACTCGGTCATCTTTTTGCCGCCGAAGTTGATCGGCGGCCGGGCGCCGTGGCGGACCACCTGTCCCTTGGGCGCCTGGAACAGCGAGCCCACGGAGACGCCGAGCGCGTCACAGAGCCGGATGAGCGAGGCCACCGAGACGTTGGCGAGGTCCCGCTCCAGCTTGGACACGAAGCCCTTGGTCAGTCCGGCCTGCTCGGCGACTTCGGCCATGCTCTTGCGGGCGGCGAGCCTGGCCGCCTTCAGCTGCGCGCCGATGCGCGCGCCGTCAGGGACCGCATCCGGCACGCCGTCCCCGCTGATGGCGCTGGGCACTGGGTCCTCCCCTGAGGAAACTGCTGGATTATTTATGAAACAAGGGTTGACTATCAGGAAACCCATAGCGATTATAGCTCGTGAGGCAGGTCACACATAGCTGGGAGGCGGCCATGGCAACACAGTCCCGGGAGCCCACGGTAGAGGAGGAACTCGAGGGCGGCCTGCTCGGCCAGATCGAGGTGCACTCGATCGACTGGATCCCCGACACCGAGCGGCATGGCAAGACCTGGCAGCAGGCCATGCTGTGGTTCCTGGGGAACTTCCAGTACTTCACCATCCCGATCGGCTTCGTCGGTCCCGCGCTGGGCCTGTCCCTGGGCTGGTCGATCCTGGCCGGCGTGCTGGGCATCGGGTTCGGCACCCTGTTCATGGCCTTCCACGCCACCCAGGGCCCGGTGTTCGGGCTGCCGCAGATGATCCAGACCCGGGCCCAGCTCGGTTACCGCGGCGTCGTCGTCGCGCTGTTCGCCGTGCTGTTCACCTACATGGCCTTCAATGTGGCCGACCAGGTACTGCTGGCCAGCGGGCTGCACGGCGCGTTCGGCTGGAACGCCCACCTGGTGGCCGCGGTCACGGCGGTGCTCGCCGCGGCGCTGGCTGTCTTCGGCTATGACTGGGTGCACAAGGTGTTCCGGTTCCTGCTGGTCATCTCGTTCCCGTGTTACGCGATCATCTCAGTCGCCATCCTGGCCGGGCACGCGGGCGGCGCCGCGCCAGCCCGTCCCAGCCACTTCGTCTTCGCGGCCTTCATGTCCCAGTTCTCGGTGGCCGCCGCCTACAACATCACCTACGCACCGTACGTGTCTGACTACTCCCGTTACATGCCGCGCAAGACCCCGGCCCGCGGCATCATCGCCGCGGTGTTCTTCGGCGCGTCCGGCTCGGCGGTCTGGCTGATCGCGCTGGGCGCCTGGCTGGCCACCCGGCTGAACATCAGCGACGGCCTGGTCGGGCTGCAGGTCGTGGGCGACAAGGTGGCCGCCCCGCTGGGTTCGGTCACCGCGTTCCTGTCGGCCACCGCGCTGCTGGCCACCATGGGCATGAACGCCTACGGGGGGATGCTGACCGTACTGACCGGGATCGACTCGTTCAAGGCACTCAAGACCAGCCGGATGTGGCGCGCGGCGACCGTCGTCGCGCTCGCGGTCATCTGGTACGCGATCGGCGAGAGCATCTCCACCAGCGGGTCCAACACCGCGGTCAGCGCGGTGCTGAACTCGCTCACGCTGATGCTGTACCTGCTGGTGCCGTGGACCGCGCTGAACCTGGTGGACTTCTTCTTCGTCCGCCGCGGGCACTACGCGATCACCGACATCTTCCGCCCGGACGGGGTCTACGGCGCCTGGGGCTGGCGCGGCCTGACCGCCTACTTCGTCGGCTTCGCCGTCGAGATCCCGTTCATGGTGCTGCCGCCGATCTTCGGCTTGTCCTACACCGGGTGGATCCCCAACCATGTGACCAACGGCGTGGACTACTCCTGGCTGGTCGGCCTGCTCGTCTCCGGGCTGGTGTACCTGGTCCTGTCGCGCTCCCTCGACCTGACCGCTGAACAGGGCGCCATCAGCGCCAGCGAACGGGAACTTCAGGCTATCGACGCCGCCGAGGCGGCGGCCGTGACCGAGCGCGAGGGGACGGCATGACCGAGCCCGTGCCTCGGGTCATCGCCGGCGACACCGTCGGGCCGGTGGACGCCACCGCGATACCCCGCTACGCCGGGGAGGCCACCTTCGCCCGGCTGCCCCGCATCGACGAGGTGCCGCAGGCCGACGTCGCCGTCCTGGGCGTGCCCTTTGACAGCGGCGTCAGCTACCGGCCGGGCGCCCGCTTCGGACCCTCCCACATCCGCGAATCATCCCGCCTGCTCCGGCCCTACAACCCGGCCCTGCAGGTGCCGGTGTTCGCCAGCCAGCAGGTCGCCGACGCGGGTGACCTGGCGGTCAACCCGTTCAGCATCGACGATGCGATCGCCGCGATCGAGCGGGGCGCACGTGCCCTGCTGGAACGCACGCGGTTCGTGCTGATGCTCGGCGGTGACCACACCGTGGCACTGCCGATGCTCCGTGCGGTATCGGCGGTGCACGGCCCGGTGGCCGTGGTCCACTTCGACGCGCACCTCGACACCTGGGACACCTACTTCGGCGCCGCCTACACCCACGGGACGCCGTTCCGCCGGGCCGCTGAGGAGGGTCTCCTGGACCGGACCGGATGCCTGCACGTCGGGATCCGCGGCCCGCTGTACAGCGACGCCGACCTCCGTCAGGACTCCGAGCTGGGCTTCCAGGTGATCCCGGCGCCCGACGTCGACCAGATCGGCGTGACCGGCATGGTGGAGCGCATCCGGCAGCGGGTCGGCGACCGGCCGGTGTATGTCTCGGTGGACATCGACGTGCTCGACCCGGCGCACGCGCCCGGCACCGGCACCCCGGAGGCAGGCGGCCTATCCAGCCGGGAACTGCTCGCCACGCTTCGGTCCTTCGCCCAGCTGAACCTCGTCGGCGCCGACATCGTGGAGGTCGCGCCCGCCTACGATCACGCGCAGATCACCGGCATCGCCGCCGCCCACGTCGGCTACGAGCTACTGTCCGCCCTGGCCGCGAGGAAGGCCGCCCCGAGCTGACCTAGTCCAGCATGGCCCGGACGGCGGCGGCGTGCTCTACGCCGGCCTCGGGCGAGGCGGCTGCGGGGACCAGCGTGATGTACTCCGCACCCGCCGCACGGTAGGGGGCCAGGGCCTCCGCCACCTGCGCCGGGGGGCCGGCCGGGGTCAGCCGTTCGAATTTACCGAACGGGAGATGGTACAAGCCCTCGAGCCGGCTGGCCAGCAAATGCCTGGCCCGCGCGGCGTCGGCGTCGAGCCCGCACCACACGTTGATGCCGTACCACGGCGGCGCGGGCCGGCCGAGGGCCGCCGCGGCCTCGGCGATCTGCCCTTTCGTCTGGGCGAAGCGGCGGGCCGAGCAGAAGATCGCCAGCCAGCCGTCGCCGTACCGGGCGGCCCGCCGCACGGCCGCCTCTCCCTTCCCGCCGATGACGATCGGCACCGGCGGGTCCGGCGCGGGCTTGATGCGGGCCGAGGAGAGCTGGAAGAACTCGCCGGCGTGGTCGACCGCCTCGCCGCTGGCCAGCGCGCGCAGCACGTCCAGGCACTCGTCCATCCGGCGGCCGCGGGTGGCTGGGTCGACCCCGCTGTTGCTGACCTCGCTGCGGTCTTCGCCGGCCACCCCGACGCCGAGCGTCAGCCGGCCGGGCGCCAGCTGGCTGATCGAGGCCAGCTGGCGGGCCGTCAGCATCGGATGGCGCAACGCGAGCAGGTACACCCCGACCAGCACCGGGAGCCGGCCCCCGCACAGCGCGGCGGTCGCGGCGGTGAGCCCGTCGAAGCCGGTGCCGTCGTGGAAGCTGACGTGGTCGCCCACGCACACGTAGTCCAGGCCCGCCTGCTCGATCAGGCTCAGCAGTGCCCTGCGCCGGGCGGGATCGGCGACCATCAGGCTGTCGTGCACCGAGATGCCGACCTTCACCGTGGTGGCCATTACCGCGTCAGCCATTACCGCGTGGCCACCTTGCCGAGCAGGGACGTGGCGATAATCCGCTTCTGGATCGCGGCCAGGTCGGTGTGCGGCTGGCCGGTCGCCCGCAGCCACAGCGCCCGGTAGCACAGCCACCGCGCCGCCTCCATCTGGGTGGCGTGCCCGGCCGTAGGCCAGCGCCTCGGTCGCCAGGCCCAGCGTGATCGGGTCCGGCTCGCCAGTGCCGCCGAACTTCTCCGGCAGGCCCAGGCCGAGCACGCCGAGTTCGGCCAGCTGGCGGTGCGCGGTCCAGCAGAACTCGCTGCGGGCGGCCCGCTCCCGGTACCTGGGCGCGAGCTCGGTTACGGCGAGCCGGCGCAGCTCCTTGCGGAAGTCCTCCTGCGCCGCGGTGAACGCGAAGTCGATCACGTCAGGCCGGCCCGGCTTCGATGGCGGCGAACAGCTGCTTCAGGTCATCGCCGATGTGCCGGGGAACGAAGGATTTTTCCGGATCGAGTATCTCGTCCAGCCGGTCCCGCACCGTCTCCGCGCTCAGCTGCGGATCGGTGATGCCGCCGGTCACCGACACCAGGACGGCGCACACGTGGCCGCCGCCGGCGGACAGGATCTGGCCGGACAGGGTGCAGTCGCGATGCGCGAGGAACGCGACGACCGGGGCGATCGCGTCGGGTGACAGCAGGGCCGCCCGCTCGCCCAGCAGACGTGCGTTCATCCGGGTGGCCGCGGCCGGGGCCACGGCGTTGACGTTGATGCCGGTCTTTCGGCCCTCGACGGCCAGCACGCGGGTGAGCCCCACCAGGGCCGCCTTGGCCGCGCCGTAGTTCGCCTGGCCGAAGTTGCCGAACAGGCCCGAGGCGCTCGTGGTGGTGACGATCCGGCCGTAGCCGCGCTGCTTCATGTGCCGCCACGCCGGGATCAGCACGTGGAACGCGCCGCGCAAGTGGACGTCGAGCACCGCGTCGACCAGGTCGGGGGTGAGCTGGCCGAAGCTCTTGTCGCGCAGGATCCCGGCGTTGCTGACCACGATGTCCAGCTGCCCGAAGGCGTCCAGGGCCTGATCGACGATGGCCGCGCCGCCGGCCGGGGTCGCCACCGAGTCGTGGCTGGCCACGGCCTGGCCGCCCGCAGCGCTGATCTCGTCGGCCACCGCCTTGGCCACCGGGCCGTCGGCGTCGTTGACGACGACCCGGGCGCCGCGGCGGGCCAGCTCGAGCGCGTGACCGCGGCCGATCCCCCGCCCCGCCCCGGTGACCAGCGCGACTTCTCCGTCGAAACGCAGTTGCTCCTGGCTCATTTCAGGCCATCGTGAATCCGCCGCTGACCGACAGGACCTGGCCGGTCATCCACGACGAGAGCGGGGAGACCAGGAACAGGGCCACGTTGGCGATGTCCTGGGGCTCGCCGATGCGGCCCAGCGGGTAGGCCCGGGCCAGCTTCTCCGCGCCGCCGGCCTGCTCGATGAAGCCAGAGCCGCCCGGGGTGTTGGTGGTGCCGGGGGCGATCGCGTTGACCCTGACGCCCTGGCGGCCCACCTCCCTGGCCACGCTCTTGGTGAACCCGAGCAGGCCCGCCTTGGCCGCGGCGTACACGCTCATGTACCGCTCGCCGATGCGCGCGCTGTCCGAGCTGATCACCACCACCGTGCCGCGCTGTCCGGTGATGTCGGGCAGGGCGGCCTGGGTGATCGTCATCGTGCCGGTCAGCGTGACGCCCACGACCCGGTCGATGTCGGCCGCCGTGTGGTCGGCGAACGACTTCACCTCCCAGGTGGCGGCGTTATTCACCAGGTGCTTCACCGGCCCGAGCCCTTCGCGGACCGCGGCCAGGCCCGCCTCGACGCAGGCCCGGTCGGCGATGTCGAGCGCTACCGCGAGGGCACGGCCGCCGTCGGCCTCGATCTGCTTGGCCACCCGCTGCGCCGACTCTGGCGATAGGTCCGCGACCGCGACCGCGGCACCCGCGCGGGCCAGGGTCCGGGCGATGGCCTCGCCGATGCCGCTGCCGCCGCCGGTGACGACGGCCACGTCGCCGGACAGGTCGATCGAGATGCTCACTCGGTCTTCTCCTTCGGTGAGAGCCGTTCGAGCAGCGTCGCCGTGCCCAGGCCGCCGCCGCAGCACATGGTGACCACGCCGAACCGGGTCTGGGCCCGGGCCATCTCGTGCACGGCCTTGGTGATCAGCACGCAGCCGGTCGCGCCCAGCGGGTGGCCGAGGGCGATCGCGCCCCCGTTGGGGTTGATCACGTCCGGGTCGGCCTTGAGCTCGTCGGCGAACGAGATGACGACGGAGGCGAACGCCTCGTTGACCTCGATCAGGCCGACGTCATCCAGGGCCAGGCCGTTGCGCTCGAGCAGGGCGGGCACCGCGGCGTGCGGGCCGAGCAGCATCATCACCGGATCGACGCCGATCAGCAGCGAGTCCACTACGCGGGCCAGCGGCGTCAGGCCCAGCCGGGCGGCCCGGTCCTGCGTCATCAGCAGGACGGCGCTGGCGCCGTCGGAAATCTGCGAGCTCGTGCCGGCCGTGTGGATGCCGTCCGGCAGCACCGGCTTCAGCTCCGCGAGCTTGTCCAGGCTGGTTTCCCGCAGGCCCTCGTCCCGGGCCACCGATACCGGCTCGCCGTCTTCGGTCTCCGCCGGGCCGCGGACCACCTGGCCGTCGAACCGGCCCTGCGCCCAGGCCGCCGCCGCGCGCTGCTGGCTCAGGTAGCCGAACTCATCGGCGCGGTCGCGGCCGATGCCGTACCGCTGCGCGATCCGCTCGGCGGATTTGAACTGGTTCAAAAACTCGTAGTGCCGCTGGTAGGCCTTGGGCAGCGGCCGCCCCAGGTCCCTGCCGTAGTTGGCGCCGATCGGGACCCGGCTCATCGATTCCACGCCGCAGGCGATGGCCACGTCGGTGATGCCCGCGCCGATCAGCCCCGTGGCCAGCGTGAACGCCTGCTGCGAGGAGCCGCACTGCGCGTCGACCGTGGTGGCCGGCACCTGCTGCGGCAGGCCCTCGGCCAGCCACGCGGTACGCGTCACGTTGAAGGACTGCTCCCCCACCTCGGTGACGGTCCCGCCGATCACCTGGCCGGCCACGGCCGGATCCACCCCGTCCAGGACCGCGCGCTGCGCGGTGCCGAGCAGCCGGGCCGGATGAACCGCGGACCAGCCGCCGTTGCGGCGGCCGACCGTCGTGCGCACGGCCTTGACCACCACCACCGATTTGTCCATGACTAGATAATAGGACGCTAGAGCATCTCGTTGTCAACGCTCGGGCTGTCAATGCGCAGCCGGCTCCTGGCCGGCACAGCGCTCGCCGGATACCGCTGCCGACGGCGAACGCCCGGCATGAAGTAATGTCCGCACAGCCGCACGCTCTGGGAGGATTCCCGTTGACCGCTGAACGCCGGTACCTGAACCTGAACGCCTACCTGCGCAACTCCGGTTACCACGAGGCCGCCTGGCGGGTATCGCCCGCGGACCCGGCCGCCGTCCTGGACCCGCGCCACTACATCAACCTGGCCCAGACCGCCGAACGCGGCATCCTCGACTCCATCTTCCTGCCCGACAGCCCCGGGGTGGCCGAATTCCGGTCCGAGTACCTGCCCGGCGCAGGCCTCGACCCGCTCCAGCTGCTCTCGTCGGTGGCCACCGTCACCGAGCAGGTCGGGCTGATCGCCACCGTGTCCACCACCTACAGCTACCCGTGGGACGTGGCCCGGCGCCTGGCCACGCTGGACTTCCTCAGCCACGGGCGAGCCGGGTGGAACATCGTCACCACCGTCGAGCCCGCCGCGGCGGGCAACTTCGGCGACCAGCCGCACCCCCCGACGGCGGACCGGTATGACCGGGCCGGCGAATACGTCGAGGTCGTCCTCAAACTCTGGGACGCCTGGGAAGACGACGCCGCGGTCATGTCCCGGCAGGCCGGCCAGTGGGCCGATCCCGCCAGGCTGCACCCGCCGCGGCACCACGGCAAGCACTTCGACGTGGCCAGCTACCTCCCGTTCCCCCGCTCACCGCAGGGCCGCCCGTTCCTGACTCAGGCCGGCTCGTCTCCTCCGGGCGTGGCGCTGGCCGCCCGGTACGCCGACGCGGTGTTCACGCCGCTGTCTGATATCGCCGCCGGGGTCACGTTCCGCCAGAACCTGCGCGCCCAGGCCGCCGGATACGGCCGCGACCCCGGCCAGGTCCGGGTCCTGCCCGGCCTGTCCTTCCTGATCGCGAGCAGCGATGCCGAGGCCGCCGCGCTCAAAGATGAACTCGAGGCGGCAGCGAGCGGCGAGTTCCGCTGGCGCAACCTGGCCAACCTGGCCGGGCTGGACTACGCCACCATCGACCCCGACGCGCCATTCCCGCCGGAACTCCTGGACAGCGCCCCCAAGACGAGCTTCGGTGCCTCCATCTACAAGATGGCCGCCGAAGAACCGGCGGCCACGTTCCGCGCCATCGCCCAGAAGCTGTCCGCGCTGCCCGGCGGGCTCGATTTCACCGGCACACCGGAGGGCATGGCCCAGCTCATAACCGACTGGTGGGACGCCGGTGCCGCTGACGGGTTCACCATCATGCCCAACGTCCTGCCCGATCAGCTGGCCGCGTTCGTCGATCACGTGGTCCCCATCCTGCAAGAACGCGGCATCGCCCGGACCGGATACGCCGGCACCACCCTGCGCGACCACGCCGGCCTTCCCCGGCCAGTGAGTCGGCCGCGCCCCTAGCAGCACGGTGACAAGCTGCCGGCCAGGCGGGTGCAGCGGTTCACGATCGGCGGCACGGCGACTCCCCTTCCCGGCATCTCCATCATGTTTTACACTCTTGGTAACTCATTTTCCAGATCCGTAGAGTATTCTCGTGGAAGACCCGAGCAGAGGAAGTGCCGATGCCGGACGCGACGGACCCGCTCGCACGGCTCGCCGAGGTGGCGCGCCGCCCGCGGGGGTACATCGAGCAGTGGCGGTCCGCCCATCCCGGCCAGCCGGTCGTGGGAGTCCTGCCGATGAACTTCCCGCGCGAGATCGCCTACGCCGCCGGCACCCTTCCCGTCGTCGTCCAGGACGACCAGCAGCCGGTGACCGAGGGCCGCTCGCTGCTGGCCGAGTTCTACTGCGGTTACACCCGCAACCTCGCCGACCAGGCCGCGGCCGGCCGGCTGGACTGTTACGACGCGTTGTTCCTGGCGGATCACTGCATCCAGCTGATCGGCGCGGCCGACGTCGTGCGCACGGTGCTGCCGGAGATCCCGGTGTTCTTCGGGATGCTCATCAGCTCGATGAGCGACACCTGGGCGCCCGGCAAGATCGCGGAGATGATGGGCGAGTTCCGGGACGAGTTCGGGTCCTTCACCGGGCATCCGGTCACCGACGAGGCGCTGGCCTCCAGCATCAGGGCGCACAACCGGGACCGCCAGCTGATCCGCAGGCTCTTCGACGAGCGCAGCTCGGGCAGCGCGGCCTTCACCCCGCGCCAGCTTCAGGACATCGTGGGCGCCAGCATGGTGATGGACCCGGCGGAGCACCACGCGCTGCTCATCGAGGCGGTCTCGGCCGCGCGGGAGGCTCCGCGAGACGACCGGGTCCGGGTCCACCTGTCCGCCCACCTGTGCCACGCGCCAAAGCGCGAGCTGCTCGACCTCATCGAAGACAGCGGCGCCATCGTGGTGGACGACGACCTTTTCCACGGCCGGCGCTACGTGTCGACCGACGTGGGCGAGACCGGCGACCCGATCGACGCCATCGCCCGCTGGTACGCGCGGCGCAACGTCACCATCCCGTGTCCCACCCGGGTGCAGCAGGACGCCGACTGGGACGCCTACCTGGTCGGCGCCGTTCGCTCGAGCGGGGCGGAGGCGGTCATCCACCTGCTGCCCAAGTTCTGCGAGCCGCACATGCTTTACTACCCCGAGCTCCGCAAGGGCCTGGACGCGGCGGGCATCCCCCAGCTGCTGCTGGAAACCGAGCACGAGGGCCTGCCGGCCGAGTCGTTCCGGACCCGGGTCGAGGCGCTGGTCGAGCGCGCCCGGCGCAAGCGGCCAGTGTCCGCCTGACACCGCTCCTAGGAAGGAACCGCCCATGGACGCCACCCAGGACCGGTCCAACCGGCTGTCCGTCACCCGCGCAGGCGGACAGCTGATCACGGACTACTGGGACGATCTGTTCACGGCCCGGGAGCAGGGCAAGCAGATCGTCTGGTACAACGGCGGAGCCCTGAACCCGTTGTTCCAGGCGGCCGGCCTGGCCTGGTGCCACGGCGAGGCGTTCGCGGCGCGGCTTGCCGCTCAGCGGCTCGAGGGTCCGGCTCAGCTGGCCGGCGCCGAGTACGGGTACAACGCCGAGCTGTGCTCCTACGCCCGGACGCACCTGGGCTGCTCGGTGCTGACTCTCCAGTCGACCGAAGGCGAGCGTAGCGGTGTCGTCGGGATGGACGACCAGAAGGAGCTCGCCGCCCGGCTGCCGTCGCCCGACTTCTTCGTCAACAACTACGCCGGCTGCAGCACCGGCCAGCAGTGGGACGGGATCTCCTACCGGGTGTTCGGCAAGGAGCTGCCTATCTTCAACATCTCGCACCCCTTCCTGTGGGGCAACAAGCCGGACGCGGGGTACCTGCGGGGCGAGGAATGGGAGTCGGCTTCCCGCTACGTGGCCGGCCAGCTGCGAGACCTGATCTCGTTCCTCGAGGCCCAGACGGGACGGCCATTCGACTACGAGGCCCTGAGCGAGGCCATGACCTACATCAAGCGCGCCGCGGAGCTGCGCCGCGAGGGCCTGGCCCTGTGCAGGGCCAGGCCCGCGCCGGCCACCTTCTGGGACTGGATCGCCTGCGTCGCGCCGATCAACTTCCTGCCCGGCGACCAGGCCCTGGTCGACTACTTCGCCGCCGTCCGGGACGAGATCACCGAGCGGCTGCAGGCCGGCGTGCCGGGTGTCCGGGACGAGAAGTACCGGCTGTACTTCGACGGCATCATGAACTGGAACAAGCTCGGCTTCCTGTCCAGGAAATTCGCCGAGCACGGTGCCGCCGTGCTGTGCGGCCGGTACATCCACAATGCCTTCTGGCAGGAGCCGCAGCTCATCGACACCGCCGATCCGATCCTCGGAATGGCCCAGCACTACCTGCTCTGCCCCACCAACCACGGCACGAAGACCCTGGACTACCTCACCCTGCGGGACTGCCGGGAGTACGACGTCGACGGCATCGTCTTCCACTCCACCCGGACGTGCCGCGCGTTCACCGGGCCGCAGCGGCTGCTGGCCAGGTCAGCCCTTGACAAGCTCGGCATACCGTCGATCTTCTTCGAGGGAGACGTGGCCGACGCCTCCTTCTACAAGGAGGAGATCCTGGAGAGCCGGCTCGTCGCGATGCTGGAGGCCATCGATGTCCGCCGGGCCCGTGGCAGCCAGCTGGCCACGGCGGGTACAGCACCCTCATGACCGGGCGCTACCTGGGAGTCGACCTCGGTTCGACCACCGCGAAGGCGGTGGTCACCGACGCCGGCGGCGCGATCCTGGGGGCCAGCACGGTGCAGATGGGGGCGGTCAGCCAGCGGGGCATGCTGCGGGCGGTCGACGCCGCGCTCGCGGAAGCGGGGGTGGCGGCCGAGGACCTGGCCGGCACGGTGGCCACGGGGTACGGCCGCCGCCTGGTGCCCGGCGCGGCCCGGACCTTCACCGAGATCACCTGCCACGCCCGCGGCACCGCCGCGATGTGCCCCGGCGTCCGCCTCGTGATCGACATCGGCGGGCAGGACAGCAAGGCCATCACGGTCGACGAGGGCGGCCTGGTCGAGGACTTCGCCATGAACGACCGGTGCGCCAGCGGCACCGGCCGGTTCTACGAGGTGCTGGCCCGGGCGCTGGAGTGCGAACTGGACGAGCTGCCTGCCCTGGCCCTGCGCGGTACCCGTGACCTGGAAGTCAGCAGCATGTGCGCCACGTTCGCGGAGACCGAGATCGTCTCGCTGCTGGCCCAGGGCCTGCCGGCGGCCGACATCGCCTCGTCGGTCCACCGTGCCATCGCGGCCCGCACCCTGGCCCTGGTGGCGCAGGTCGGCAAGCGGACCCCGGTCGTCCTGACCGGCGGCGTGGCGCGCAACCCCGCCGCGGTGCGTTTCCTCGCCGAGGCGCTGGACCTCGACGTGCAGGTGCCCGCCCGCCCGCAGATCACCGGCGCCTACGGGGCGGCGCTGCTCGCTGTGGAATCAGGGCTGGCCATGGAGTCAGCCCGGCGGGCACCGGATCTGGGAGACGCGGACATGTCGGTGCCGTTGTTTCCCGGGCCGCCCGGGTCTGACCGGTCCTGCACCGACTGCGACGGCACCGCCGCCTCGGTGGTCGAACTCGGGCCGGCCATC
>JBKQQQ010000246.1:0-11595 GCA_052144275.1 Streptosporangiaceae bacterium | reverse complement strand
TTCATGATCTCGGACGTGCCGCCGTAAATGGTCTGCACCCGGGAGTCGGCGTAGGCGCGCGCGATCGGGTACTCGGCCATGTAGCCGTAGCCGCCGAACAGCTGCAGGCACCGGTCAAGCACGCGGCGCTGCACCTCGGTCGCCCAGAGCTTGGCCTTGGCCGCGTCGACCGCGGTCAGCGTGCCCGCGTTCAGCGCGAGGACCGCCTTGTCCAGGTAGGCCTCGAGCACGTCGGTTTCGGTCACCGCCGAGGCCAGCTCGAACGCGGTGTTCTGGAACGCGGCCAGCGGCTGGCCGAAGGCGGTGCGCTGGGTGGTGTAGTCGACCGTCCAGTCCAGCGCGGCCCGGACAGAGGTCAGCGCCAGGATCGCGATCGACATCCGCTCCCGCGGCAGCCGTTCCATCAGGTGCACGAAGCCGCCGCCCTCGCGGCCGAGCAGGTTCGCCGCGGGCACCCGGACGTCGTCGAAGAACAGTTCGGCCGTGTCCTGGGCGTGCAGGCCAATCTTGTCCAGCTTGCGGCCGCGGGTGAAGCCGGGCATGCCGCGCTCCACCACCAGCAGGCTGATGCCGCGCGAGCCCGCGTCCGGATCGGTGCGGGCCGCCACGATCACCAGGTCGGCGCTGATGCCGTTGGTGATGAACGTCTTGGCGCCGGACAGCACCCAGGCGTCGCCGTCCCTGACCGCCGCGGTACGGATGCCCTGCAGGTCGCTGCCTGCCGCGGGCTCGGTCATCGCGATCGCGCCGATCCACTCGCCGGTCGCCATGGGCGGCAGCCAACGGGCCTTCTGCTCCTCGGTGCCCAGGTCGATGAGGTAGGGGGTGGCGATGTCATCCTGCAGGCCGAACCCCAGGCTGAGCGAGTTCGCGCATACCCGGGCGAGCTCTTCCATCACCACGCAGCGGTAGCGGAAGTCGTCCGTCCCGGCCCCGCCGAACCTCTCAGGTATCGGCAGCCCGATGATGGCCTGCTTGCCCGCCGCGAGCCAGGCCTGCCGGTCGACCGAGTGCTCCTGCTCCCACCGCTGCTGATTGGGCGTGACCTCGCGTTTGACGTACGCCTGGACGACCTCACGGAACGCCTCGTGGTCCGGCTCGTAAAGGTCCCTCTGCACGGCTTTACTTTCCCTTCCACACCGGCGCACGCTTCTCGGCGAAGGCACGGGCGCCTTCCTGCGCGTCCTGCGAGGTGAAGACCGGCTGCATCAGCCGGGCGGCCTGATCCCACCGTTCGGCGGCCGTCCAGTCGCCGCCGCGGTGCGCGATCTCCTTGGTGGCCATGAGCGCCAGCGGCCCGTTGGCCGCGATCTTCTCGGCCAGTTCCAGCGCGGCCTCCAGCGCCCCACCGTCCTCGACAACCCGGTTGACCAGCCCGATCTCGGCGGCCCGCCGGGCGTCGATCGGATCGCCGGTCAGCAGCAGCTCCAGCGCGAGGGCCCGCGGCACCCGCTGCGCCAGCAGCAGCGCTCCCCCGGCGCCCGCCACCAGCGAGCGCTTGACCTCGGGGACGCCGAACCGGGCCGAGGCACCGGCCACCACCAGGTCACACGCGAGCAGCAGCTCGAATCCCCCGGCCAGCGCCCAGCCCTCGGCCGCGCCGATCAGCGGCTTGCGCGGCGGGGTCTGCGTGATGCCGCACAGCCCGCGACCGGGGAAGGAGGGTGACTCGCCCTTCAGGAACGCCTTGAGGTCCATCCCCGAGGAGAACGTGCCGCCGGCCCCGCTGAGCACCCCCGCCCGCAGGTCGTCGTCCGCGTCGAGCTCGTCGGCGGCGTCACGGATCCTGGCCGCGACCGCCCCGTTCAGGGCGTTGCGCGCCTCCGGCCGGTTGATGATGATGACCTGCACCGCACCGCGGCGCTCGACCAGCACCTCATCGCTCATCCTGCCTGCACCTCCTCGGCTATTAGATCAGCCCGCGGGCAGGGTGGCCAGCTTGCGGAAGTCCCAGCTGGTGATCTTGGCCGGCGTGATCCGCAGCCAGGCGTGCCGGCCGTCGTGCGTCATGTCCGCGGCCCCGAAGTACTTGCCGGCCATCAGCCGCTCGGGTTCGGCGAGTTCGGGGATCTGGGGGTCCGTGTCGCCGGTGCGCGGGACGGGACGGACGACGGCGGCCACACCCTCGATCTCGACGCCGTGCAGCTCGCCGTAGTGCTCCCCCCCGTCGATCACCGCCGCCACCCGGGGATCGCGCTGCAGGTCGGCCCAGCGCTGGCTGCGGGTCAGCGAGTAGATCCACAGGGTGCCGCCGGTCCAGGTGAACCAGACCGGCGAGACGTGCGGCCCGCCCGGCCCGAGCGTCGCCAGCCGGCAGGTCCGTTCCTTTTCGAGGAACGCATCCATTTCGCTGCTGCTCATCGCGATCACCCGGCCGCGCCGTTGCTCTCGCATCCTCACACCTCGCTTCGTGGATTAGTTGAGACGATAATGGCCGACGAGGAAGCACACTGCCGCGCCACCTGGGGGCATTATGGCCGACCGCCCGCCACTGCCTGCCGGGCAGCCCGACGAGCTCAGTCCGCTGGACTACCTGCTGCACCGCGGTGAGGCACATCCGGCCACGCGTTCGGCGTTCCTGGACCTGGAGATCCTCGACCGGCCGGCCGACTGGGGGCGACTGCGCGAGGCCATGGACCGGGCCAGCCGGGTCGTCATCAGGATGCGGCAGAAGGTGGTGGTCCCGCCGGTCCCGACCACGCCGCCGCGGTGGGTGGTGGATCCCGACTTCGACCTGGACTACCACCTGCGCCGGGTCGCGCTGCCCGCCCCCGGCACGCTACGCCAGCTGCTCGACCTGGCCGAGGTCACGCTGCAGTCGCCGCTGGACACCTCGCGCGCCCTGTGGGAGGCGGTGTACGTCGAGGGCCTGGCCGGGAATGGGCAGGGAAACCGGGCCGCGCTGATGATCAAGCTCAGCCACGCGATCACCGACGGCCTGGGAGCACTCGCCCTGTTCGAGCAGATCTACGACACCGAGCGGGAACCGGGACCCCGGCCGATGCCGCCGGTGCCGGTGCCGCGCGACCTGAGCGGCGAGGACCTGCTCCGCGAGAGCCTCAGGCAATGGCCGACCACGACGCTGTCGACCGGCTGGAACTGGCTGGGCAAGGCGGTGCGTACCACCGCCCGCCTGGTCACGCGACCGGGACCCACGGTGGCCGAGGTCATTGGTTTCGCCGACTCGACGCGGCGCGTGCTCGGACCGCCGCCGGCCGAGCCGTCGCCGCTGCTGCGCCGCCGGAGCCTGGTGACCCGGACGCACGTGCTCGAGCTGCCGCTCGCCGACCTGCGCGCGGCGGCCAAGGCGGTCGGCGGGTCGGTCAACGACGCCTACCTCGCCGCGCTGTGCGGTGGCCTGGGCCGGTACCACGAGGTCCTCGGCGTGCCGGTCGAGGCCGTGCCGCTGGCCATTCCGGTCAGCCTGCGCACCGGCGACGATCCGGCGTCGGGCAACCGGTTCGCCGGCGTCACCCTAGCCGCGCCGCTGGGCGAATCCGATCCGGCCGAGCGGATGAAGCAGATACGCGAAAAGGTGATCGCGGGCCGCAGCGAGCCCGCCATCGACGTGATCGGGCGGCTCGCGCCGGTCCTGACCCTGCTCCCCGACGAGACGCTGATGGGGGTCATCGAGCGGATCACGCCGCCGGACATCCAGGCCAGCAACGTGCCCGGCTACGCCCAGGAGACGTTCCTGGCCGGGGCGAGGGTGGACCGGCAGTACGGGATGGGGCCGATGCCCCGGGTGGCCATGATGGCGGTCCTCATCTCCCGGGCGGGCACGTGCACCGTGACGTTCCGCTACGACACGGCGTCGTTCACCGCCGCCGACCAGCTGGAGAAGTGCCTGCAGCTCGGCTTCGACGAGGTGGTCGAGCTGGGGCGGCCGCGCCCCGCGCCCCGCGCCGCGGCGCGGTCTGCGGCACGGTCCGCGCCCCGGTCGGCGTCGCGCCCTGCGGGGCGGCCCGCGGCACGGCGGGCCTCTGACCGGCGCACCTCATGACCGCGGAGACGCGTGAGGGTGCCCCCCGGCCGCTGCGGCTGCCCGGCTCGGTGGCCGAGGTCGACGCCAGCCCGGAAGGCCCGCACATCGGCGCGTTCTTCGACCTGGACGGGACGCTGGTGGCCGGGTTCACCGTCGCGGCCGTCACCAAGGACCGGCTGCGCCGCCGGGAAGTCGGCGCGTCCGAGTTCCTGCGCATGATGCAGCTGGCGCTGGAGTACCGGCTCGGGCGGCACCAGTTCGAGGGCGTGATCGAAGGGGCGGTACGTTCGGCCAAGGGGCGGCTGGCCGAGGACGTCGAAGAGATGGGCGAGCGAGTCTTCCGGCAGTCCATCGCGGACCTGATCTACCCGGAGATGCGCGACCTGGTGCACGCCCACCAGCGCCGCGGCCACACCGTGGTGCTGAGCTCGTCGGCGCTGACCATGCAGGCCGTGCCGGTGGCCAGTTACCTCGGCATCGAGCACGTGGTGTGCAACCGGTTCATCGTGGATGAGCAGGGGATACTGACCGGCGAGATCGAGCGCCCGGTGATCTGGGGCACCACGAAGGCCACCAGCGTCCAGCGGTTCGCCGCCGAGCATCAGGTCAACCTGCGCAGCAGCTACTTCTACGCCGACGGCGACGAGGACCTGGCGCTGATGCACCTGGTCGGGAACCCGAGGCCGGTCAATCCGGGACCGGGGCTGGCGAAGGTGGCCGCCCGCCGCGGCTGGCCCGTCCTGCGGTTCCACAGCCGGGACGCCGGCAGCCCGCTGGGGCAGGTCCGCGCCCTGGCCGGGATCTGGTCACTGGGCCCGCTGGCCGCGGGCGCGCTGGGCATCGGCGTGCTGACGCGGAACAAGCGCACCGGCGTCAACTTCCTCACCCGGTACTGGCCGGAGACCGTGCTCGCGCTGAGCGGCGTGAAGCTGAACGTGACCGGCGCCGAGAACCTGATCGCGCGCCGCCCGGCGGTCTTCACCTTCAACCACCGCAACAACTTCGACGTTTTCATGGTCGCCGCGCTGGTCCGGGAGAACTGGACCGGCGTGGCCAAGAAAGAGCTCGAAAGCAATCCGCTGGCCGGCCCGCTCGGCAAGCTGATGGACGCCGCGTTCATCGACCGGGCGGACAGCGCCTCGGCCGTGGCGGCGCTGGCGGGAGTCGAGGAGGCTGCGCGCAAGGGGCTTTCGATCATCATTGCCCCCGAGGGGACCCGGATGGACGCCCAGGCGGTAGGCCCGCTGGAGGTGGGCCCGTTCAAGAAGGGCGCCTTCAGGATCGCCATGGCGACCGGTCTGCCGATCGTGCCGATCGTCATCAGGAACTCCGGCTCGGTGGCGGGCCGCAACGCCTACCGGCTCAGCCCGGGCACCGTCGACATCGCGGTGCTCCCGCCCATCGATGTCGGCGACTGGACCCACGAGGAACTGCCGAAGCTGATCGAGCAGGTCCGGACGCGCTACCTTACGACGCTCGCCGATTGGCCCGCCGCCGGAGCGGGCGACAGCGCCGGAGCGGGCGACAGCAGCGCCGGGTCGCCGGGCAGGACCTCCGGGTCGCCGGACGGCAGCAGCGCCGGAGCGCCATCGTGAGCACGGCCCAGGACCTGGCCGGACTCCTGGCCGACGGCACCGACACGGTGCTGCTCACGCAAGCCTCGACCGGGACTGAAGCGCGGCTGATCCGAGAGCGGATCGCCGCGTCCGGCGGTAAGGACCGGCCGCAGGTCAGCCTCGGGCCGCCGGGCAGCCAGCTGGCCGGGCTTACCGAGTCGCTGCTGGAACGTGACGAGAACGCCCGGCTGGTGCCGGTCAGGGTCGCCTGGCTGCCCGAGGAGCACGCGGGCCGGCGTGCCGCCCGGCTGGCCGACATGCTGCCCGGGCATGACCCTTATCATCCCAGCGAGCGCCAGCAGCGGCAGATCCTGTCCCGGCAGCCGGGCCGGGCCACCGTGCTCGTCGGCGAGCCCGCGACAGTCGCCTCGCTGCGCCAGCACTGGACCGAGACCACGGCAGGCAAGGACCCGGCCGACTTCGCGGCGTACGTGGCCCGCCGGGCCACGCTGGCCCTCGATCGGGCCGAGTACCGGCTGCTCGGGCCTAGGTACCGGACGCCGAGCCTGGTGAAAGAGGAGATCCTCTCCTCGCGCCGGTTCCGCTCCGGGCTGCGCAAGGTGCGCCGGGGACCGGACGACGCGCCGCCATCGCTGGCGGAAGCGAGCCAGATCCTCGACGAGCTCGCCGCTGGCTGGAGCCGCCGGCTCATCGACGTCATGCCGACCATCGGGCGGCTGATCTTCCAGCGGGGCTTCGACCCGCAGATCGACTACGACGAGACCCAGGTCGAACGGCTGCGCGCGGCGATGGAGCGCCACCCGTGCATCTTCCTGTGGTCGCACCGGTCGAACCTCGACAACCTCGTGCTCACCGCCGCGATGCAGGAGCAGGGACTGCCGCCGGCGCATGTGTTCGGGGGCATCAACATGGCGTTCGGGCCGATGGGAGCGATCATGCGGCGGGCCGGGGTGATCTTCATCCGGCGCTCGACCGGTGACGACCCGCTGTACAAGTACGTGCTGCGCGAATACGTCGGCTACGTGCTCGAGAAGCGGTTCAACCTCAGCTGGTCGATCGAGGGCACCCGCTCGCGCACCGGGAAGATGCTCCCGCCTCGGCTCGGTCTGCTGTCGTATGCGGCCGACGCCTACCTGCAGGGACGCGTGGACAACATCATGCTGCTGCCGGTCTCCATCACCTTCGACCAGCTGCACGAGATCACCGAGTACGCCGACTACGCGCGGGGCGGGCAGAAGAAGCCGGAGGGCTTCGGCTGGCTCTACGGCTTCATCAAGGCCCAGGGTGATCGGCACTACGGCAAGATCTACGTGCGCTTCGGCGAGCCGGTCTCGATGAGCGCGTTCCTCGGGCCGCCTTCCGGCGCGACCGCCACCGATCCCGCCGCCCGGCGGCTGGCCTTGCAGAAGACCGCCTTCGAGGTGGCCTGGCGGATCAACCAGGGCATGCCGGTCACGGCGACGGCCGCGGTCACCACCATCTTGCTGGCCATGCAGGGGGCGGCCCTCACCTTCGGCCAGATCCGGCTGGGCTTGGCCGACGCGCTTGACTACCTGGAGAGTCGTTCGGTGCCGAGGACCGCGAGCCTGCGGTCATTGTCCGCGCCAGGCCCGGTACGGGTCACGCTGGACGCTCTGGTGGCGGGCGGCCTGGTCACCTTCGTCCGGGACGGCCGTGAGCCGGTCTGGCTCATCGGGCCCGACCAGCAGCTCGCCGCCACCTTCTACCGGAACTCGCTGGTCCACTTCCTGCTGGACACGGCGCTGTGCGAGCTGGCCGTGCTGCGGGCCAGGGACGCCAGCGCCGACCCGGTCGGGGCCTTCTGGGCGGAGATCGCGCGCCTTCGTAACCTGCTGAAGTTCGAGTTCTACTTCAAGGACCGCGACGAGCACCGGCGCCAGGTGCACGCCGAGATGGACCGGCACGATCCCGCTTGGGAAGAACGCCTGCGGGCAGGCCCGGTGGAAGCGGACGCGCTGCTTTCGCAGCTGCGGCCGCTCGTTTCTCATGTCATCGTCAGGCCTTTCGTCGAGGCCTACCGGATCGTGGCCGACGTGCTGGCGGGCGATGACGTGCCGACCGCCGCCGACGGGTCGGCCGACCGCGAGGAGGTGACCCGCCGTGCGCTCGGGCTCGGGCGCCAGTACGTGGCCCAGCGGCGGCTGCGCAGCTCGGAGTCGGTCTCGGTGCTGCTGTTCCAGACGGCGCTTCAGCTGGCCGACAACCGGGGGCTGCTCGGACCGGGCGAGGACCTCACGGCGCAGCGGGCTAGTTTCCTGGCCGAGCTCCGCGACCTGCTCCGCCGCCTCGACGAGATCGAGCACCTCGCCATCCGCCGTTACATCAGGGACGCGGTCAGCGCCCGGCCGGCCGAATAGGCGCGGGCTTTCCCGGCCGCCGAACTAGGCCTGGATGGCAGCGCCGCAGGCGACCAGGTCCGCCACGTCGGCCAGACCCCATTCGGTGAGCGCCTGGGTCGTGTGCTGGCCAGGCGCCGGGGGCGGCTCGGATAGCCGACCGGGGGTCCGGGAAAAACGCGGCGATGGCGACGGCTGGATCACGCCGTCGCGGACGACGTAGGTCTCCCGGGCGGTCAGGTGCGGGTCGGCGGCGGCCTCGTGCATCGACAGCACCGGTTCGACGCACGCGTCGGTTCCGGCGAAGGCGGCCGCCCACTCGTCCCTGGTCCGGTCCTTGAACCGGGCGGAGAACAGCGCGCGCAGCTCCGGCCAATTCTGCGGATCGTCGCGGGCGGGTACGTCGGTCAGGCCCAGCCCGGCCAGCAGCGCGGCGTAGAACTGGGCCTCCAGGGCGCCGACGGCCAGCCATTTCCCGTCCGCCGTCTCGTAGACGTCATACCAGGGCACGCCGCCATCGAGCAGGTTCACCCCGCGCTCGTCGCGCCAGCCGCCCTGGCCCATGAACATCAGCGACATGGCGAGCAGCGACGCCGTCCCGTCCACGATGGCCCCGTCGACCACCTGGCCCCGCCCGGACGTGGCCCGCTCGACCAGAGCCGCGCAGATACCGAAGGCCAGGAGCATCCCGCCGCCGCCGAAGTCCCCGAGCAGGTTGGCGGGGAACTGGGGCGGGCCGCCGGCCCGGCCCAGGCCGTGCAGGGCGCCGGCCCGGGCGATGTACCCGATGTCGTGCCCGGCCGCCACCGACATCGGCCCGAACTGCCCCCACCCGGTCATCCGCGCGTACACCAGCCGGGGATTGCGGCGCAGGCAGACGTCGGGTCCGAGGCCGAGGCGCTCGGTCACTCCCGGCCGGAAGCCCTCGAGCAGCACATCGGCGGCATCGACGAGACGGAGCAGCGCGTCGGTGGCACGCGGATGCTTCAGGTCGAGGACGGCGGACTGTCGGCCGCGGTTCAGCAGGTCACGCCCGGGCCGGCGGTTAGCGGCTCCGGGACGGTCGATCCGCAGCACGGTCGCGCCCTGGTCGGCGAGCATCATGGCACAGAACGGCCCGGGCCCGATGCCCGCGAGCTCGAGTACGCGCACGCCGGCCAGCGGCCCGCGGCGGGGTGGTCCCGAAGACCCCGGCTCGGCCTGCGGTCCCGGCTCGGCCTGCGGTCCCGGCTCGCTGGGAGCTGGCTCCGCCCCTGGTGTCATAGTGTCGCTACCTCCGAAGGTACGTGGTCACGTCTGTATAGCTTGGCGCAACCGCTTCAGATGTCGAGGCGGTCCTGGCCCGCGCGCATCCCGGCCAGCAGCCGCTCGACGTCATCCCGCGACAGCGACCGCTGCCACTCGCTGAACAGGCCCCGGACGAGGAAGCCGCCCGGCGCGGGCTCGACGGAGGTCAGCATGAACCCGTCCGGCAGCTCCGGCACGGCCAGGTGAAACGCCGGGGACCGCAGTGACACGCGCCGGTCGAGCAGGTACAGGGCAAGCGGCCGCAGGCGGATAGACTGGCCCTCGGCGCCCGTTTCCACGTCCAGCCGCACCCACGGCACGCCAGCCACGCCGACCCGCGGGATGCCGGCCACCATGGCCAGCTCCAGGCGGGGCGATACGGTGGCCAGCCAGCTGGAGGCGAACGAGGCCGAGATGAAGGCCTCGCAGTGAACCGGCGCGGTCACCAGCGTCAGCCGTACGCCCGGACGCACGTATACGTTGCTGGCCCGGACATCGATTCGGTCGAGCTGGTAGATGTGCCATCGGACGTCTCGTGCGGAGATCTGGACCTTGCCGTACTGGCCTACGACCCGGGCGAGGTCCGCGCCGTCTACCGAGATGTCGGAAAGGGTCAGGGTCAGGTCATGCCCCGAGAACCGGAACGTCCGCTGCTTCCCGGTGAGCCAGGCCCGGGCGGAGTCCACCAGCACGGCGAACGGGTCGCCGGGCAGAGTACCCGGCTGCGGCAGGCCAATCGACGCGGCCGCGGCAGAGGACATGGAGACGATCTCCGTCCAGGTCCGCTTCCACTCATCGGTCCGGGAACGGTCGAAGCGCCACCATTCCGCCATGGCGACATGCTGACACAGGGCACCTGACCAGGCAACGTGGCGGCCGGGCCGGGTGGTCACCCGGGCTCGCGCTCGTGGCCGGCCTGCAGGTGCCTGCCGAGCCCGCGGTACGCCTCCGACGCCGGGATCTCCCCCGCCAGGACACGGTATACCTCCTGGCAGACGGGCATCTCCACGCTGTAGCGCTCGGCCAGCTCGTGCACGGTGAAGGCAGTGCCGACGCCTTCCGCCACGGTCCGGGTCGCGCTGGTTATCTCGTCAAGTGTCCGGCCGGCGCCGAGCTGCTCGCCGAGGGACCGGTTGCGGCTCAGCGGGCTCATGCAGGTGGCCATGAGATCCCCCATGCAGGCCAGGCCGGCGAAGGTCGCCGCCTGCCCGCCCATGGCGACGCCCAGCCGGGTAAGCTCGGCCAGCCCGCGGCAGACCACCGCGGCCCGGGTGTTGTCTCCCACGCCCAGCCCCTGCGCGATGCCGGTCGCGATCGCCACCACGTTCTTGAGCGCCCCGCCGAGCTCGCAGCCGATCACGTCGTCGTTGGTGTAGATCCGGAACAGGCCCCGCCGCATGACGGACTGCAGCGCCCGGGCCACCTCGAGGTCCTCGGTCGCGATCACGCTCGCCGCGGCCTGGCCGGCCATGATCTCCTTGGCCAGGTTGGGCCCGGTGAGGGCAGCGGCGGGATGGCCGGGCAGCTCCTCGCGGACGAGTTGCGTCATGCGCAGCAGCGAACCGCGCTCGAATCCCTTCGCCAGGCTGACGACCGGGATCCACGGCCGCAGGTACGGGCGGGCATCGGCCAGGACGGCCCGGAAACCGTGCGTCGGCACGCCGACCACCAGCAGGTCAATGTCATGGACGGCCTTTTCCAGGTCCGCCGTGGCCTTCAGCGCGGACGGCAGCGTGAACCCGGGCAGGTAGCGCGAATTCGCGTCACGCTCATAGATCTCCCTGGCCAGCTCCGGATCGCGGGCCCAGATGGTGCAATCGTGGTGGCCGGCCAGGAGGGACGCCACCGTGGTGCCCCACGACCCGGCTCCGAGCACTGCGATCCGCATGCCAGACCACTCACCCTAGGTTCACGTGGCCTTCAGGATAGAGCCGCCGGAGCGCCGGTGCTAGTTGGCCCGCGGTACCGGCTCCGCCGCCTGCCAGGGCACGCCCGGCCGCTCACCTGCGATGCTGACCGCGATCTGTCCGGTCGCCACCACCTTGCCCGAGACCGCCCCGCATGCCTGCGCCTGCGCGAAATGCACGCTGCGCCCCCGCCGGGTGCACCGGCCGGTCGCCAGCAGGTCCTCACCGGGCGCGACCGACAGGTACTGCACCGACAGGGAGATCGTGGTGAGGCGGCTGCCCTTGGCGAAATCGTGCCCGGCCATCACCGCGCCCGAGCCGGTGGTGTCGAGCAGCGCCGCGACCACCCCGCCGTGGAAGATCCCCGCGTGCGCGCTGAGCAGCTCCGCATAGGGCAGAAACAGCTCGACGGCCTCGTCATCCCACCGCCGCACCTCGATGCCGCAGTGCTTGTTGAACGGGATCCCGTGCGCCCAGTGCTC
>JBKQQQ010000245.1:0-16644 GCA_052144275.1 Streptosporangiaceae bacterium | reverse complement strand
CTCGTCCGCCTCGTTGATCAGGGCCGTGACCGGGCGGTTGTCGGTGAGGTACGTCCCGGTGAACGTATGTATGCCCCGTTCGCTGGCGGCCTGGGCGAGCATGCGGAGGAGTTCGGTGGCCAGGCCGACGTCGCGCCATCCCGGGGTGACCGCGATGGCGATGTCCGCGGTGCCGTCCTGTTCGGCTGGCTCGTAGCGGGCGATCGCGACACCGCGCTGGCTGGCGGGTTCGACGGCGACGAGCGCGAACCGGCTCGTGTAGTCGACGGTCGTGAGGTAATCGAGGAGTTCGGGCGTGACCTGCGGGTGGCCGCCGAGGAACCGGCGGCGGATGGTGTCGGCGTCGGCGGACTCGATCGCTTCGGCCAGCGCGGGCGCGTCACTGGGCTGGATGGGGCGGATGAGAACGCTGCGCCCATCGCGCAGCGTGACCAGCCGCAGGTACTCCTGCGGGTAGCCAGGTGGCAGATCTGCGGTCTGCCGGGCCGAGCACACAGCCCGGGGATGAGCGCCCCGACCTCCGACGTCCGTCATAGCGCCAGGCTGCCGCCACCGATACCGCCTGCCCAGAGCCGAAGGTCCCTGATGCGGGGCAGAGGACCTTCGAGGTCCTCCCGGCCGCGAACACCTCAGCGGCGCTGTCAGCGGTGTCCAGGCTAGTAGTGGGTCAGCGCCGGCGGCCCCTGGCGGACGCGGGTCATCGCGTCCAGTGGGCTGCCGCGCCACCAGCCCAGCGCTTCGATCCACCAGGTCAGCCCAGCCGACAGATACGGGGGCAGCGATCTGGGCCGCGTACTGCTCCATGATGACGTGGCGGCGCACCTTCAGCGTGGGTGTCAGCTGGCCGCCCGCCTCGGTGAAGTCCTCGTCGAGGATCGCGCCCTTCTCGCCCGGTCCCGCCGCGTCATAGGCGGCGAGGACGTCCAGCTCGTACTGCGCGGTGAACGTCCGCGGGCGGGCCCGCTCGGGCACTTCCGGGTCCGGGCGCTCCTGCTCGCCGGTCACCCGTCCAGCATCGCCGGCCACCGGCGTACGGTCGAGCACGGTCATGGTCATCTAGGAAAGCGTCTCCATCCCCGCCCTCGGGGTGGTCAGTGGTTACTGAGGGGCGGGTGCCTCACGACAGCTTGGCAGAGAGGGCCGTTCTGCGCGTTCAGGGAGGAAGCGGGCTACTTTGAGCTCGCAGACGTGATAGCGCCGTCGGCGTGTGCAGGGCGCCGACCTCGTCGTCGAGCAGGGCCAGGAGCCGGTCGTGGTCGGGCAGGAGATGTGCGTCGCTGGCCAGGCCGACCGACAGCTGTCCGGCGTAGCTGACGATGCTGAGACCGAGGCCCAACGGGCCGGTGACGGGCACCCAGCCCACCATGCCCGCGACCGGTGTCCCGGCGATCTGTACCTGGTGGCGCGGGCCGCTAACGTTGGTGACGATGGCGGTGGCCTTGCCCGCGAACGCGTCGATCCAGGCGTTCTGCACGGCGGCTGGGAGCTGGCCCATCCGCTCGAGCATGGTGTAGACGAAGACACCTTCACGGCTGCCCTTGACCTGATCCATCTGCGCCTTGACGCGGGCACGGCGACGACTTTCGTCGATCTCCCCGGTCGGCAGGCGGACGAACACGAGGCCGAACTCGTTGCCGAGCCCCGCGGACAACGGTGCGCCAGCGGGGCGCAGGTCGACCGGCACGATGACGATCACCTCCGCTACCAGCGAGTCGTGCTCGAGCAGGTAGCGGCGCAGCGCCGAGGTGATCGCGGTCAGCATCAGGTCGTTGACGGTGCTGCCCGTCGCCGCGCCCGCGGCTTTGACCGCCTCGACTGGCACCGGCCGGGTCCAGGCTCGCTGTTTGCCGGGCACGAGCGGACCCTGCAGCCGGTTGCGGCCTGCGGTCAGCCCGAAGCCGAGCTTGCGCAGCATGGCAGCGTCGGCGCGGGCGGAGCCAGCCAGTTCGGCTGCCTTGCGGGGGTCGGCGAGCGCGGCTAGCAACATTGCGCTGAGATCACCGGCAGCCGATCCCGCACGCCTCGCCGCCGCTATCGTCAGCCCGGCAGTGCGCCCGCCTGGTCCGGGCAGCAGCAGCGGCCCGGCGGCGTCATCGTGCACCGGCAGCATACCCGGGTGCTCGCCGGCCTCCAGCGGATCGGCCAGCGACAACAGGACCTGTATAAGGGCGCCGCCGTCGGCGATGGCGTGGTGGGTACGCAGCAGCAACGCGCCGCCATCGCCATAGCCGTCGAGCAGGTGCAATTCCCACAACGGCCGGTCTTTCCGCAGCGGCCGCCCCGCCAGATCGCTGGCGGCTCGCTGCAATGCCCTTTGGTCACCCGGCGCCGGCAGCCGCGTCCGGCTCACGTGGTCCGCCAGGGCGAAGCCAGCGTCGTCGACCCACTCGGGCGCCGCCCACGGAGCGAGCGTGAGCGCCGGATCCGCGACACGTTGCCGAAACCGGCGGAACCGCGAGACCACACGATCCTGGAACACCTGCAGGACTGACGCCTGATCAACCGGCACGTCGAACCACAGCACGGTATTGACCACCATCAGGTTCGTCTGGCGGTCCATGTGAAGCCACGCCACGTCCGCCGGGTCCATCCGCTCAGTACGAATCCCGCCGACAGCCATCGTCCACCTTTCCCACGTCGATTTCGCGGATCAGTTCGGTACGCCGGTGTCGGCCGCGATCGCGCCGACGAGGTGTTGTCCCTTCTCCAATCTGGCTAGGACCGGCCCGCGGGATAGGGCCAAAGGTCCCATGCTCCCGGCGGGCCAGCTATGCCAGGTCACGGGGCCACAGAGCGTGATCGGCTGCGAGTTGCCCCTGACGGGATCGCGATGCACTAGATCGGGCACCTCCGAGGGTCAGGCTGAGACCCGGAGGCCGGGCCCGCCGCGGCCCTGGGAAATGACGAGGAACCCCCCTCTCCGGGCCAGGCCTGCACAGAATCCAGTTCGGCACGCGTAAAGCTGGAGAAGCGGGCGACTGTTCCGATGACGCCCGGTGCGTTCAGACCTGTTGGTGTCGTACTAGTTCCCGCCGCGCCACCGACTCAAGGTGTACGTCGTCGGGGCCGTCGGCGATCCGAAGCGCGCGGCTTGCGGCGTATAGCTGCGCGAGCGGCACATCGCCGGACAACCCTAGCCCGCCGTGCACCTGGATCGCGCGGTCGATGATCTCGGCGGCGGCCCGCGGCACCGCGGCCTTGATGGCGGCCACCTCGATCCGCGCGCCCTTGTACCCGATGGTGTCGAGCAGCCAGGCGGTCTTGTGCACGAGCAGCCGGAGCTGCTCGATCGTGATGCGCGATTCGGCGATGTCACGTCGTACGACGCCACGCTCGGCCAGCGTCGCCCCGAATGCGGTCCGCGACAGTGCCCGGCGAGCCATCAGCTGGAGCGCGCGCTCGCTCATCCCGATCGCGCGCATGCAGTGGTGCACGCGGCCCGGACCGAGGCGGCTCTGTGCGATGACGAAGCCCGCGCCGGCCGGACCGAGCAGGTTTGCCGCCGGTACGCGGGCGCCCTCGAAGCGCACCTCGCAGTGCCCCTGGTGATCGTGGTAACCGAACACGGTGAGGTCGCGGACGAGAATCACGCCGGGGGTATCGAGGGGCACGAGCACGAGCGAGTGCCGCTGGTGGACCCCGGCGTCCGGGTCGCTCACCCCGAGGACGAGTGCGACGCGGCACCGCGGATCGGCGGCGCCGGTGATCCACCACTTGCGGCCGGTGATGACCAGGTCGTTGCCGTCGCGGTCGATCTTGGTCGCGATGGTCGTGGCGTCGGACGACGCGACGTCAGGCTCGGTCATCGCGAAGCACGAGCGGATCTCGCCCTCGAGCAACGGGTCGAGCCACCGCCGCTTCTGCTCGCCGGTGCCGAACATGTGCAGCAGCTCCATGTTGCCGGTGTCCGGCGCGGAGCAGTTGCATGCTTCTGCGGCGAGGACCGGCGAGTGTCCCATGAGCTCGGCGAGCGGCGCGTATTCCACGTTGCTGAGGCCGGAGACGCCGGGTAGGAAGAGATTCCACAGTCCGCGTGAGCGCGCCTCGACCTTAAGGTCCTCGACGACCGGCGGAACGTGGTGCGGGTCGAGCGACGTCGCGCGGCCACGGGCGTAGACGGCCTCGGCCGGGTAGACGCACTCGTCCATGAACGCCGCCAGGCGCTCCTGCAGCTCGCGCGACCGGTCGCTCAAGGTGAAATCCATGCGGCGACACTACGCACCGCGGCACCCCGCTTGGCAAGGGCGAACGTCCCGATACTGCCGGGCCGTCGCTCCAGCTGGAGGCTGGAGTTGAAGCGCTATCGTACGAACCCGGGCCGCTGCAAGCGGCCCGGGTGTCAGTCCGGGGGCGACGAGCAGCAGCGGAGACGATGTTCATGCATGAGATCGTGTACGCGGTACGAGGATTCCTCACAGTCCGCAAAGATTCCTTGCGCATCCCCTTGAGTGGGTCACTAGCGGTCCACGCGGATCTGGAATCCGGTCTCTTCACTGGAGACCTCGTCCTCCGCCAGTCCACGGTCAGCAGGAGGGTCCTTGGTGCCAGCCTCTTCAGCGCTACCGTCCAGATCACGGCCGAGTCCCCGGTTACCGGCGGAATCGACCACGAAGGCCGGATGTGCGCGACGGTGACGGTGGACGCGGTCATAGCTGCTGTCCACGCTGCCGGGCGGATGTTGATCGGCGGCGGTTCATGCCGCACCGCCGCTCACGCCATTGTGCCGCTGCGCTCTAAGCCTGGCTTCAACCTGGAACAGGGCGGCCGCCTAGTCGGCAGATACCACCGGCCGCCCTTTACCGGGTGCGGGTGGATCACTCCGCTTGTCAACCTATTGGTCGCCGGCCCGGGGAATGCCGCCGTCATCGATCTCATCCCACTCACATCCTGAGTCATGGATGCGCGGAGCTGGAGCCGCGGTTTAATCAAGCAGTCACTCACCTCCTATGGCCTCACCACGTGGCTCCTGCGGTTCGGCGTCGGCCCAGACACGGTCAAGGAACTCGCTGATCTCGGCGGTCAGACGGGCGGGACGGATCCACAGCTCGGCGAAGGTGCGGGTCCGGATCAGCTTGGCGTCAGGGAGTTGCCGCGCCAGGCTTTCCGCGTCACCAAATGAGTGGACCAGGTCGATCCCGTGTCCCAGTACCAGCGCCGGGGCAGTGATGGACCGGCGCTGTTCAATGGTCGGCGCGATGGGCCCCAACAGGACTCCGTGCAGCACGGCTGCTATTTCATCTGGATCCGACGCGGCGGCACTGATGAACGAGCCGAGCGGGCCGAACCTGGATGGAGTCAGCCGGGAGGCGGCCCGGGAGACCAACCGCAGCGCCGCTCGGGCGTAGTGCGCCTGCAGCAGGAGTGGGAGGAATACGAGCGCTGCCGCGGGCGTAGCCCGCTCGAGCACCGGCATTTCCAGGATCAGGCCGCGAACCCTCTCAGGTGCCTGCACCGTGGCCAGCAGGCTTACGTTGGTACCCAGCGAGACGCCCCCGAGCACCACTTGATCAACGGCGAGCTCGTCCAGAAGACTCAGTACCTGCCTGGCATACAGGTCCATCCGGTGGGGACCAGCATGGCGAGGCTTGTCGCTACGGCCATGACCCAGCAGGTCGAGCAGCACCACCCGGTTGCCCTGGGCGGCCAGGGTTCTGGCCAGATTCCGGCTGAGGTTGGCGTCGAGTAGCAGACCGTGCAGCCACACGAGCACCCGATCGCCCGAGCCGTAGATCTCGTAGCCCAGCCGGTATTGACCGAAGGCCAGCATGTGCTGGCTGCCCTCGAGGTTTGATTTCAAATCGTGCTCCGCTGTCACGCTCACAAAAGCATTGTGCCTCGCCGCGCTGGCTGAGCAGAGCCAGTCAGCCTTTCCATGTTTCCGTGGCCGGCGGCTTGGCCATTTGCGGGCCGGTCTGACGGTGATCGATCCTCGGGCCTTATAGGCCTCCGGCGGTGACGTTCGCCCCTACCGCCAGGAAACCAAAGTTGGAAATCTTTCACGCACAAACACAGCGCCGTGTGCGAAGCGCTACGGGCGCGGAGGAGGTCCGATGACCGAGACCCGCAGCAAGGCAAACCGTTGGCTGGCGCTCGAGTCGCCCAACTCCGGCGACCACTGGGGGTGCCGGATCGAGAGCGTGGGTGTGAAGCTGCCCACCCGGACGCTGACGACCAGGAACCTGATGAACCAGGCTAAACACCGCACCCATATCCAACTGGAGCGACTGACGGGTATCCACGAACGTCACGTCGTCGGGCCAGGCGAGAACTCTTTCACTTTGGCCACCGGGGCTGCCCGTGACTGCCTGACTCATTCTCAGCATCAGGCGTCAGACATCGAAATGCTGATCAGCACCAGCATCACCCGGTCCACGGGTAGGTCCTGGCAGTCCTTCGAGCCCCCGCTCAGCCTGTATGTCAAGCAGGCGATCGGCGCCGCGCAAGCAATGAACTTCGATCTCTCAAACGCGTGCGCCGGCATGCTGACGGGGGTGTTCGTCCTTCAGGACCTTGTTACCCGGGGTGAGATCAACTGCGGCATGGTGGTTTCTGGCGAATACATCTCGCACCTGAGCTGGAACGCGGCGAAACAGATTCGCTCCCTGTTCAGCAAGCAGCTCGCATCGCTCACGCTCGGTGACGCGGGTGCCGCCGTGATCGTGGAACGGGCGCCCGACGGCGCTCCTGGCATCGACGTCATCGGCTTCACTACCCTCGCCGAGCATAGTCGGCTGTGCCTCGCCTTTCCCAGCACCGTAGGCCCAGGCGCCCAGATGTACACCAAGTCCAGGGCGCTGCAGAAGGTGGCAATCGAGGACATGGCGCCGCTGGTTGCCGAGGTGATCGGCGAAGCCGGAATCGACCTGGCCGACATCGACTACCTGATCCCGCATCAGACGTCGGCCCGGGCCATCCGGCAGGGCATGCAAGAGTTCGCCCGGCGCCTCGGTGCCCAGCCTAAGCATGTGGTTGTCAACCTGGAGGAGTACGGCAACACGTCGTCGACAACGTTGTTTGTGGCACTCCACAAGTACCTGGAGGAGCAGCGGATGCACAAGGGGGACCGGGTGATGCTGCTGGCACTCGCCTCCGGCATCGAGATCGGCATGGCCGTATTTACCATCGACGGGCAGGTGGATCACTATGGGCGCACGCATTGAAGCCGTCAGTGCGCTGACCAGCCACGGATTGCGCAAGCCCACCGCGCGGCGCCTCGCCGATGCCGCCGCCCGAACCTGTCTTGAGCATGCACGAAAAGAGCCCGGCGATATCGACATGCTGATCAACGCCGGTCTCTACCGGGAAGACAACATGGGTGAGCCCGCACTTGCTGCTCTCATCCAGGAGGACATCGGGGCCAACCCGGGCCAGCCGCCTGTCGGAGGGCAAGGTACCTTCTCGTTCGACCTCCTCAACGGCATCTGCGGCGTGATCAGCGCCACCCAGCTTGAGGCGGGCTTGCTGCGTTCCGGTGTGATCCGGCTTGGCGCGATCGTGACGAGCGATGTCCATCCGAATCTGGTGGATCCGCGATCTGCCCCCTTCCGGCCAGCCGGCGGCGCGATGCTCCTGAGCTGGGATGACAGCATCGCCGGGTTCACCGACTTCTGCACCGAGACGTTTCCCGAGTACGAAGATCTGTTCGTTAGCGGGCTGGTCTGGCAGGAGCGACGCAGGCTCCACGCCCCGCGGCAAGCAACTGGACAAAGCCAGATGGTCATTGACGAGAAACCTGGTTATCACGACCGCCTTGTCGACTGCGCCGAAGAGGCGACCCACCGCTTCCTGCGTCGCCTGGGGATGGGCATCGGCGAAATCGACCTGTTCGTCCCTGCTCCCTCGTTCCCGGACTTCCTTGACCCCCTGAAGGTACGACTCGGCATTCCGGGCGACCGAATCGCCTACGTGACAGAAGACCTTGAATGTGCCTACACCACCGGACCCATCGCTGCCTTGCAGGCGGCCATCAAGTCCGGTCGGCTCGTCGAGGCGCGCAACACTGTTATGCTCGCGGCCGGCGCAGGCATTACTGTCGCCCTTGCCCTCTACCGCCAGACGCTGCCCTGAGCGACGCCCGCTTCGTATAGATGGGCTTTCCCGAGGATCCTGTGCCATCAAGTCGGCAAACCCTCGACGCCAGGCTCGCGCTGGATGCCTCTTCTCGATTCACCTCCACGACGTTTGCAGCTCACGAGCCCGGTCGGCACCAGACACGGGTGGCGGAGTGGCATCGCAGGAACGAAGATGGCTCCAAGGACGCGAGGGCGTGCACGGAAGCGGAGCTGCAGTGGCCGCGCAGAGCGTTGCATCGGTGCGGGTAAACCGGTGGGTGATCCTGGCCGGTTATGCGCTGCTGACTGCGTGCACCCAGTGGCTGTGGCTCGCTTATGCGCCGATCACGACGCAGACGCATCAGATCATGCGGGTGTCTGAGGGAGCGGTGGGTGATCTCGCCGGGATCTTCCCGTTCGTGTACGTCATCCTGGCGCTGCCGGCGGGCCGCTGGCTCGACGCCCGGTTCGGGCGGGCGCTCGGCCTCGGCGCGGTCCTGACCGCGGTCGGCGGGCTGCTGCGCCTGGCCGGGCCGTCGTCATTCGGCTGGGCCCTCGCAGGCCAGTTCGTGACCGCGACCGGCCAGCCGTTCGTGCTCAATTCGATCACCAAGGTCGCCGGGCGCTACTTCCCGCCCACAGAGCGGACCGCAGCGGTCTCCATCGGCAGCGTGTCCTTGTTCGCGGGCATTCTCGCCGCCGTGCTCTCGGGTGGACCTCTGCTGCACGCCGGGGACCTGAGGCTCCTGCTGTGGGTCCAGGCCGCCGTGGCGGTCGTGGCCGCCGTGTGGGTGCTGGCTGCGGTCCGGGCGCCCGCGGCCTTCCCCGGCGATCCTTCGGTCGCGGTCTCGCTGCGCTGGCTGCGGGGTGACAGGTTCATGTGGATACTGGCTGGCCTGCTGTTCGTAGGGATGGGCGTGTTCAACGCCGTCGCGACGTGGCTCGACTCCATCCTCACTCACCTCGGGCACGGTGGTGCGAGTGGCTACCTGATCGCCCTCATGACCGTGGGCGGGATCGTCGGGGGCGTGCTGCTGCCGGGCATCGTCGCGCGGCGAAACCAGCGGCGGGGCATGTTGGAGATCGCGGTGGCGGTGACAGCAGTGGCGTTCGCCGTGATCGCTGCTGTCCACGACCCGGTCCTCGGCGGCGTCGTTCTGTTTGCCGTGGGTTTCTTCCTGCTGGCCAGCCTGCCGATCGTGCTTGACTGGTCAGAACTCCACGCCGGGCCCGAACGTGCGGGCGGGGCGGCCGGATTCCTGCTGCTGTCCGGCAACCTCGGCGGTGTGGTCCTGGTGCTGATCATCCAGGTCGCGATCGGGAACCCATACGTTTCGCTCGGTGCCCTCTCGATAGCCTCCCTGGCCGGGCTAGCACTGGCTACCAGGCTCCCCACGGGGAGCGCGGCAGCCGCATATCAAGGAGGATCCTCGTGACGGACACAACCGACCCGATGGCCGATCTGGAACGCCGGCTCAAGCCCTACCGGGACCAGTTCCGGTCCTTCCGGGAACTGCCGGCGGACGGCCTGCCGAGGGTCGAGGTGACCAGTCTGGTCCAGCGGCTGGCCTCGGCTGAGGAACACACATGGCGGGAGGGCTATGCATCGGGGGCCGTCTACCACGGTGATCCGGAACACGTGGCGTTCCTCAGCAGCATCTACACCGCGCAGTCGCAGAGCAACCCGCTCCATCCGGACCTGTGGCCGAGCGCCACGAAGTTCGAGGCGGAAATCGTCGCGATGACCGCCTCTATGCTAGGAGCCGACCATGCACCGCCCGACACTCCGGTGGTCGGCACGGTGAGTTCCGGCGGGACCGAGAGCATCCTGCTGGCGATGAAGGCCTACCGGGACTTCGCCCGCGAGCGCCGCGGCATCGCCGCGCCGGAGATCGTCGCGCCGGTCACCGCGCACGCGGCGTTTGACAAGGCCGCCAGGTTCTTCGACATGCCGCTGGTACGTGTCCCGGTCGACGATAAGTTCAGGGTTGATCCGAACGAACTGGCCGCCGCGCTGACCGAACGGACGGCCGTCGTGGTGGGGTCGGCGCCGACCTTCCCTCATGGCGTGATCGACCCGATCCCCGAGATTGCGGCGCTGGCGGCCGACCGTGGCGTGGGCTGTCACGTCGACGCGTGCCTTGGCGGGTTCATCTTGCCGTGGGCGGAGCGGCTGGGGTACCCGGTACCGCCCTTCGACTTCCGGCTGCCGGGAGTAACCTCGATGTCAGCCGACACGCACAAGTACGGTTACGCGGCCAAGGGTTCGTCGGTTGTGCTGTATCGGGGCAGGGAACTGCGTCAGTTCCAGTACTACACGGTGACCGACTGGCCGGGCGGGCTCTACCTATCACCCACGTTCGCCGGCAGCCGCCCCGGCGCCCTGTCCGCCACCTGCTGGGCGGCCATGGTCTCGATCGGGGCAAGTGGCTACACCGAAGCGGCCCGGCGGATCCTTGAGACCGGGGCGAGGATACGGGATGGTGTCGCGGCCATAGCCGGGCTGCGAGTGCTCGGCGACCCGCTGTGGGTCATCGCGTTCGCCGCCGATGACGGCCTCGACGTTTACCAGCTCATGGAGAACATGAGCCACCGCGGCTGGAGCCTCAATGGCCTGCAACGTCCCGCCGCGGTACACATCGCGGTCACGCTGCGCCATACCCAGCCGGGGGTGGCCAACCGCTTTCTCACTGACCTCGCCGAGTCGGTCCAGGAGGTTCGGGCCAATCCGGGTGTCAGCACCGGAATGGCTCCGGTCTACGGCATGGCCTCCACCTTGCCCGCGGAGGTCGTCCGCCAGGTACTGACCGGCTACCTCGACATGCTTTTCGAGGTATAGGAATGACGCGTCATGTCCTGTGCATCGACCTGGGTACCTCGGCGCTGAAGGTCGCCCTGGTATCGATGGCGGGTGAAGTCGTGGCGTCGGAGCAGGAGACACACCTGGTGACCCTGCTCCCCGGTGGCGGCGCCGAGCAGAACCCGCGGCACTGGTGGGACCTGATCACTAGGGCGTCGTCCCGCCTCATGGCATGCGGCACCGTCCCGGCGGAATCGGTGGTGGCCGTTGCGTGCACCGCCCAGTGGTCAGGGACGGTGGCCGTCGATGAACACGGCCAGCCCATCCGCGACGCGATCATCTGGATGGACTCGCGTGGCGCGCCGTATGTGCGGCGTATCACCGGTGGTGCCCTGAAGGTGCAGGGCTACGGGGTGGTCAAGCTGGCGCGATGGCTGCGCACCACCGCCGGTATCCCCACGCGAAGCGGCAAGGACCCCATCGCCCACATCCTGTGGCTCAAGCACGAGGAACCGGAAACCTACCACCGGGCGCATATGTTCCTAGAGCCCAAGGACTGGCTGAACGCCCGTCTCACCGGGCGGCTGGCGGCGTCGTTCGACTCGATCGCGCTGCATTGGGTCACCGACAACCGCCACGCTGAGCGCGTCCGCTACGACCCGGCGCTGCTGCGGCTGGCCGGAATCGAGCAGTCGCGGCTGCCGGAACTGCTGGCCGCCACGGACATCCTCGGCCCGCTGTCATCCGAGCCGGCAGCCGATCTCGGTGTCCCGGCGGGCATCCCGGTCGTGGCTGGCACGCCTGACCTCCAGTCGGCGGCGATCGGCTCCGGGGCCACCCGCGACTACCAGGCGCACCTGTACATCGGCACCTCATCCTGGCTGACCTGCCACGTACCGTTCAAGAAGACCGACCTGCTGCACAACATTGCCTCGCTGCCCTCGCCGATCCCAGGGCGGTACTTCATCGCCGACGAGCAGGAGACGGCCGGCGCCGCCCTGACATTCCTGCGCGACCGGGTGCTGTTCGGCGATGATCCACCGGCCTTCGCATACCGCGAGTTCGACCGGATGGCAGCGCAGGCCCGGCCCGGGAGCCATGGGGTGATTTTCACCCCATGGCTGTACGGTGAGCGGACCCCGGTGGAGGACCGGTTCGTGCGCGGTGGATTTCACAACCTGTCGCTGTCGGCCAGCCGCGACGACCTAGTGCGGGCGGCCTTCGAAGGGGTGGCGCTCAACACCCGGTGGCTGCTTCAGGCGGTGGAGCACTTCACCCGCCGTCGGCTGGAGCCGATCCGGTTCATCGGCGGCGGCGCGCGCTCGGATGTATGGTGCCAGATCTTCGCCGATGTACTCGGCCGGACCATTGAGCAGGTGGCCGACCCGGTGAACGCGGGCACGCGGGGAGTTGGCCTGCTGGCCGCAGTCGCGCTCGGCGAGCTCACATTCGATCAGGTACCGGACCGGGTAAGGGTGGCGAGGAGCTATAAGCCAGACCCTGCGCCGAAGGAGCTCTATGACAATCTCTTTCGGGAGTTCGTCGGGCTCTACCGGCGCAACCGCAAGGCTTACGCCCGCCTCAACCGCGAGCGTGCCAGCACGTGAGGAAACTCGGCACCGGAGAAGCCTGCCATGCGCGACTGGGCGGCCTCGAACGCATTCGCCAGCCGACAGGCTACCCGCTGAACTCGCACGGTTCGGACATTCCCGCTGCTACTTGCGGCCGGGAAGGCGCTGCAGGGTCCGCATGGCCGCTGTCATGGCCTTCGCGTACCCGGTCACCGGCATGAATCTCGGTGGTGCGATAGGCAGGAGCCGCTGGATCGACACAGTCTGGGCGTTGGTGTACTTGAGGATTCCATGTTCGCCGTGCCTGCTGCCGGCGCCCGAGTCCTTCCAGCCGCCCATGGGGGCATCCACGGATCCCCAGGCGGCCGCGTAGGCTTCGTTGACGTTGACGGTTCCAGCCTCCAGCCTGCTTGCGATATCGCGGCCCAGGCCGGCATCGCGGGTCCAGACCGAGAAGTTCAGGCCGTAACAGCTGTCATTGGCCTGCTTGATGGCCTCTTCTACGCCGCTGACGCGGTACAAGGAGATGACCGGCCCGAAGGTCTCTTCGGCGTAGAGGGTCATGCCAGGGGAAGCGCCTGTCAAGATGGTGGGCTCGTAGAAGTAGGGCCCGATGTCAGGCCGCGCCTTGCCTCCGGTGAGCAGCGTCGCGCCCTTGCTCGTGGCGTCGTTTACATGGCGGACGACGGTATCCAGCTGCTTCGCGGAAATCAGTGAGCCGATGTCGCTCTTGTAGTCGAGAGAATGGCCCAGGCGAAGCGACTTGGTGGCCTTGACGAAGCGCGGGATGAACTCGTCCCATACGGCGGTGTCGATATACATCCGTTCCATCGAGATGCACAGCTGACCGGTGCTCGAGAAGGCCGCTCGTACCGCCCCGGGTACGGTCTTGCCGAGGTCGGCATCGGCAAGGATGAGGATCGCGTTCTTCCCGCCGAGCTCCATCGAATAGTCGATGAGCCGCCTGGCCGCCTGGGCTGCGACGATCCGGCCGACCTGGGTACTGCCGGTGAACATGACGAAGTCGCTGTGCTCGATGACTGGCGTCCCGAGCTCTTGTCCTGAGCCGGTTACCACTTGCAGGACACCCGGGGGCAGGCCGACCTCTTCCAATAGCTCCGCCGCCCACAGCGTGGTGTACGGCGTTTGACTGTCCGGTTTGGCGATGACCGCGTTGCCTGCGACGAGTGCCGGAAGAGCATCACTGATTCCGAGCGTAAGCGGGTAGTTCCACGGCGAGATCACGCCGACGACGCCTTTCGGGTGGTGGTACTCCCACGTCCGTGTCAGGGCAGGAAAGGCTCCCGCGCGGCGGTGTGGCTGCAGGTAGCGCGGGGCAGTGCGTGCGTAGTAGCGGCTCACCTGCGCGACGTCGATGACCTCTTCGAAGGCATGCCGGCGAGCCTTGCCGTTCTCCAGCTGGATCAGGTCGAGCACCTCGTCCTGCCGATCGAGTAGGAGCTTGGCGAAGCGGAGCAGCACCTTCGAACGTTCGGCGGCGGGCAGCCGACGCCAACCGCGCTGCGCTGTGCATGCGGTGTCCGCGGCCGCAGCGACGTCGTCCGCCGTGCCTTGCGGGACATGCCCGAGTACGTTCCCAGTCGCTGGCATCTCGACCGGGACCAGCTCTCTGGGCCCCGCGGTAACGGCGCGGTCCGCCAGCCGACCGAGCAGGCGGCGGTTGATCCGTGGACCGAAAAACCGCGGTTCAACACCTGCTGAGCTGCCCGCCGATATCGTCATGGCCGACCCTCCTTCGGGCATCGCCCGTTATTGCGACCGTCAGGGTTTTGCGGTCTAGCGGACCTCGACGACCGGGAGCCGCAGCGCCGCGGGCGCGGACGGCGGCACGGCCGGCCTCCGCGGCAGCGCGGGCGCGACACGCCGGTAGGCGGCGCCGAGCGGGGGCCGAGGGTCACTGTCGCCCTTGTTCGGCCACAGGCCTATCGCCCGCTCTGCCTGGGCTGTGATCGTCAGTGCCGGGTTGACGCCCAGGTTCGCGGAAATCGCGGAGCCATCGACGACGTGCAGCCCGGGATGGCCGTACATGCGGTGGTAAGGGTCGACCACGCCGCTGTCCGCGCAGTCGCCAATGACGCAGCCGCCAATGAAGTGCGCGGTCATCGGGATATCGGCTATCTCCCCGATGCTGTTCAGCGGAAAACCGCCGATCTTGGCGGCGATGCGGCGCATTGTCTGGTTGGCCGCGGGAATCCAGGTCGGGCTCGGAACGCCGTGCCCCTGCTCCGAGGTCAGCTTGATCCGACCAAGCCAGGTGCGCTTGGGATGAACCGTGATCGAGTTGTCCAGCGTCTGCATCGTGAGCCCGATCACGACCCGCTCGGACCAATGGCTGATGCCGAAGTAGAGTGACGCGAGCTGCCCCGGATGGCGCGCGACCTGTGTGAGCCACCTCGCCCAGCGCGGCACGTGGCCGCCGCCGTCGGTCATCACCGTGCTGAGCAGTCCCATCGCATTCGAGCCCTTGCCATAGCGGACGAGCTCGATGTGGGTGTGCTCGTCCGGGTGGATCGATGAGGTGATAGCCACCCCGCGGGTGAAGCCGTGCTTCTTCCTATTCCGCATCGTGGTCAGCGCGCCGCCCAGGGCCTCTGAGTTCGTGCGGGTCAGAACGCCCAGCCTCGCGGAGATCTCCGGCAGCGAGCCCGAAGCCTTCATCCGGTGCAGTAGTTGCTGCGTGCCCCACGTCCCAGCCGCGAACACCACCTGTTCGGCGGTGAACGTGCGCGCTGTCCGCCCGGCCCGCCATGCGCCAGTGCGCACCGTGTCCACGGCATACCCGTCGTGGTCCAGTGGCCGCACCATGACCGCCGTGGTTTCCGGATACACCGCCGCGCCAGCCTTTTCTGCGAGGTACAAGTAGTTCTTGACCAGCGTGTTCTTCGCATTGTGCCGACAGCCGGTCATGCACTCCCCCACCTCCAGGCAGCCGCGGCGGCGGGGGCCCGCGCCGCCGAAGAACGGGTCGTCGGCCTCCACCCCGGGTTCCTTGCGGCCATCCCGGCCGAAGAACACGCCGACCGGGGCCAGGTCAAACGTGTGCCCCACCCCCATCTGGTCGGCAACCTGCTTCACGACCTCATCCGTCGGCGTCATCGTCGGGTTACGCACCACGCCCAGCATCCGTTCCGCCTGGTCGTAATAAGGCGCAAGTTCCGCCCGCCAGTCGGTGATGTGCGCCCACTGGCGGTCGTGGTAAAAGGCGTCCCCCGGCTCATACAGAGTGTTGGCGTACACCAGCGAGCCTCCGCCGACCCCCGCGCCGGCCAAGATGATCACGTTCCGCAGCACATGGATCCGCTGGATGCCCATGCAGCCGAGCTTCGGCGCCCACAAGAATTTCCGGGCGTCCCAGGACGTCCGGGGATAGTCAGCGTCCTCGAACCGGCGCCCCGCCTCGAGCACCCCCACCCGGTAGCCCTTCTCGGTCAGCCGCAGAGCTGTCACCGAGCCCCCGAAACCCGAGCCGATCACGAGCACGTCATAATCACGCGGAAGAGCGGATCGGTTCATCGTCGTCACCCTCTCCTCAGCCTGAGCAGGCAATAGCCGATCATGCGCGGCGCCGCGCCATGATGGCAGGGCCGAAGGTCCCCGGCCGGTCAGAGGCGGGCAAGGCTCGCGACCCGGCCGCCGCCGGAAGATGCCGAGACGCTAAAGCGCACAGCGGCCGTGAGCACTGTGTCGTAGAACGCGGCGCTCGCGGCCATGTCTTCGCATGGATTGAAAGGCGATCAAGCATGGGACCATCTTGGACCGCCAGCCGCTGCCTCGGGCCCTTCGGGAGACGGAAACCATCGCCCGTTCGGGAAAGGGAACGGCCCGTTTTCGGTCGCGGCGAGGCGCTACTCAGCGGCCTAGAGCTCCCGCTGGGCCGCGCCTACGCGCGCTGCTTTCCCGGCAACTGCCGAGCGCGCCCGCGGTGTCGGCACACAGATGACCGGCCATCCGGGCGATGCCGTTGTGGTCGGCGCGGCCAGACCCTACCGCGCGCGCAAGTGCCGTGGCGGCCGCCTCGGGCAGGTGGTCCAGGAAGTTCAGGCGCGCATGCTCGGCGGCGTCCCCATCTGGGCTCTCATGGCACCTCTGGGGACATCCGCTCCTCTCCCCTCCTGAGCTCCGGTACCCTCGGGCCATGAAGCTCCACGTCGGATGCGCGATGTGGACGTACGCACCCTGGCAAGGCCGTTACCTGCCTCAC
>JBKQQQ010000244.1:0-5465 GCA_052144275.1 Streptosporangiaceae bacterium | reverse complement strand
CGGCTGCGGATTCCCCGGGCCCGGATCGAGGTAGGTCCATTCCAGGCCCGGATCCACAAAGTTCATCATCGCCGCGACATCGCCTCTGTCGTAGGCCAGGAATGCCTCGCGGACGATCCACTCGTTCAGGTTGCACATCTGAAGTCCCTCACGACGGTCATGTGCCAGCCCGGTGCTCCGGGATATGGCGCCACCACTATCGCCCCAAAATGACCACAACAGCAAGGCGACTGCGCTCGGCAAGCGCCAAGCCCGGCACAGCGCAGCCGATCACTGAGGCAGGCGCCCTTCAGAATATCGCCCAGCCGGCCAGGCAAGCTAGGTTAGCTACCGGCCGGCGACTTTGCATGATCATGCACTTGTATGCATATAATTGCACTCGTGTCCAAGGTACTCACCTCCCTCCCCGTCGGTGAACGTGTCGGTATCGCCTTTTCCGGCGGCCTCGATACCTCGGTAGCGGTTGCGTGGATGCGCGAGAAGGGCGCAGTGCCGTGCACCTACACCGCCGACATCGGCCAGTACGACGAGCCTGACATCGCCTCGGTGCCCGGGCGCGCCGCAGCGTACGGCGCGGAGGCCGCCCGGCTGGTCGACTGCCGGGCGGCCCTGGTGGAGGAGGGGCTGGCGGCCCTGGCCTGCGGGGCGTTCCATATCCGGTCCGGTGGCCGCGCGTACTTCAACACCACCCCGCTCGGGCGGGCGGTCACGGGTACCCTGCTGGTGCGCGCGATGCTCGAGGACGATGTGCGGATCTGGGGGGACGGCTCCACCTACAAGGGCAACGACATCGAGCGGTTCTACCGGTACGGCCTGCTGGCCAACCCCTCCTTGCGGATCTACAAGCCGTGGCTGGACGCCTGCTTCGTCAGCGAGCTCGGCGGCCGCAAGGAGATGTCCGAGTGGCTGGCCGCCCGCGGCCTGCCCTACCGGGACAGCACGGAGAAGGCCTACTCCACCGACGCCAACATCTGGGGCGCGACCCACGAGGCCAAGGTGCTCGAGCACCTCGACGCCGGCATCGAGATCGTCGACCCGATCATGGGCGTGCCGTTCTGGGACACCGCCCTGGAGATACCCCCCGAGGACGTCACCATCGGCTTCGCGCAGGGACGGCCGGTGACCATCAACGGCAAGGAGTTCACCTCCGCCGTCGACCTGGTGCTGGAGGCCAACGCCATCGGCGGCCGGCACGGCCTGGGCATGTCCGACCAGATCGAGAACCGGGTCATCGAAGCCAAGAGCCGGGGCATCTATGAGGCCCCGGGCATGGCCCTGCTGCACGCGGCGTACGAACGGTTGCTCAACGCGATCCACAACGAGGACACCGTGGCCAGCTACCACAACGAGGGGCGGCGGCTCGGCCGGCTGCTCTACGAGGGCCGCTGGCTGGACCCGCAGGCGCTGATGCTGCGCGAGTCGCTCCAGCGCTGGGTCGGGACAGCGGTCAGCGGCGAGGTGACCCTGCGGCTGCGCCGCGGCGAGGACTACTCCATCCTGGACACCACCGGGCCGGCCTTCAGCTACCACCCGGACAAGCTGTCCATGGAACGGACCGAGGACTCGGCGTTCGGCCCGGCCGACCGCATCGGCCAGCTGACCATGCGTAACCTCGACATCGCCGACTCTCGCGCCAAGCTCGAGCAGTACGCCGGGCTCGGCATCCTCGGCAGCCCTCACCCGGCGCTAGCCGGCACCGCCCAGGCGGCCCCGGCCGCGTTGATCGGCGCGCTGCCCGAGGGCGGCGCCGAGGCGATCGCCTCCCGCGGCGAGATCCCCGGCGACGAGCTGCTCGATCACGCCGCGATGGAATCCGGCACCGACTGACGCTGAGGCCTTCATTCCCGTATGCGCAGGCGCCATATGTGTTCAGGCCTCGGTCGAAGTCGAAGTCCCCGTGACGGGGGACGTTCGACGCCGAAGACCCTGGAGCGAACGGCCTGATGGTGCCACCCTGGTGAAAGTTGACAGACAGGCGAGGCGGGAGAAGGCGTTGGCGGAGCACGATGTGAAGATCCGACTCGAGGATCGCTACACCGCGGAGTCCGGTCGCGTGCAGATGACCGGGGTGCAGGCCCTTGCGCGGCTGCCGATGAACGTCCTGCGCTCGGACCGCACGCGGGGCCTGAAGACGGCGGTCTTCATTTCCGGCTACGAGGGATCACCGCTCGGCGGCTATGATCTCGAGCTGGCCCGTCACGCCAAGCTGCTCGCCACCTACGACCTTGTCTTCCAGCCGGCGGTCAACGAGGAACTCGCCGCGACCGCGGTCCAGGGCACGCAACTGGCGGCCGGCCTGGCTGACGCCCGGGTGGAGGGCGTCACCGGGTTCTGGTATGGCAAATCACCTGGGCTGGATCGCGCGACCGATGCGCTCAGGCACGCCAACCTCATGGGGACGCACCCCAAGGGGGGCGCGGTCGCGTTCGTCGGGGACGATCCCGGAGCGAAATCGTCGACGGTGCCCGGCGCATCGGAGTTCCTGCTCGCCGACCTCGGGATGCCCGTGCTGTACCCCGCTGATCCCCAGGACGTGCTCGACCTGGGGTTCCATGCCGTGATGATGTCGCGCCGGTCCGGCCTCTGGGTCGCACTGAAGATCGCCACGGCCGTCGCTGACGGCTCAGGGACCGTGGAGATCGGCCCCGTCGATCCGCAGCGGCCCCTCGTGATGGTGGCGGGCGAGGAGTGGGAGCACCGCCCGACGGCCCGGATGCTCCAGCCGGCCCTGTCCGAGATGGAGCGGAGCCGGGAAGGTGTCCGGCTAGCCACGGCGCGCGCCTACGCGCTGGCCAACCGGCTCAACCGCATCCAGACCTTCGGCGGCACGGCCCGCATCGGCATCGTCGCGGCCGGGAGGACGTACCTCGACATGCGCCAGGCCTTGCGCATCCTCGGCCTCGATGAGGCCGAACTGCGCGCCCGCGGGATCCGGCTCCTGCGGCTCGCGATGATCCACCCGCTGATCGCCTCGGAGATCGAGGAGTTCGCGGACGGCCTGGCCGAGATCATCGTCGTGGAGGAGAAGCGGTCCTTCATCGAGTCCGCCCTTAAGGCGATCCTGTACGGGGCGAAGAACCCTCCCGCGATCTCGGGCAAGACCGATCCGGAACGAACGACGCTGTTCCCGGTCGACGGGGAGCTGGATGCCGACCTGATCGCGGCCGGACTGGCCGCCAGACTCGGCACGTTCGGCGAGTTCACCACGGTCACGGCCTGGCAGCGCAGGCAGGCGCGGCATCGGCCGGCCGCGCCGCTGCCCCTGGTCGCGCGCACGCCGTACTTCTGTTCGGGGTGCCCTCACAACAGCTCGACGAAAGTTCCCGAGGGCTCGCTGGTGGGCGGCGGGATCGGCTGCCACGCCCTGGTCCTGCTGATGGAGCCCGGCGCGGTCGGCGACGTCGTCGGGCTGAGCCAGATGGGCGGCGAGGGAGCCCAGTGGATCGGCATGGCCCCCTTCATGCGCACCCGTCGGCACCTGCTGCAGAACATCGGCGACGGCACCTTCCATCATTCCGGCAGCCTCGCGGTCCGCGCGGCGGTCGCCAGCGGCGTCAACGTCACCTACAAGCTGTTGTACAACTCGGCGGTGGCCATGACCGGCGGCCAGCAGGCGGTGGGGGCGATGCCGATCCCCGCCCTGACCAAGATGCTGACCGCCGAAGGGGTCCGGCGCATCGTCATCACCACCGCCGAGCCCCGGCGCTACCGGCGCGCTGACCTCGCGCCGCGGGTCGAGGTCTGGCATCGCGACCGGATGGTGGAGGCCCAGGAAGTGCTCAGCCAGGTCGAGGGTGTCACCGTTCTCATTCACGACCAGGAGTGCGCGACCGAGCTACGCCGCAAGCGGAAGCGCCGGCTGGCCGCCGATCCAGCCGAACGGGTCATGATCAATCAGCGGGTCTGCGAGGGCTGCGGCGACTGCGGCGAGAAGTCAAACTGCCTGTCCGTTCAGCCCATCGACACCGAATTCGGCCGCAAGACGGCCATCGACCAGTCGTCCTGCAACAAGGATTATTCGTGCCTGAAAGGCGACTGCCCGTCGTTCCTGACCGTGATTCCGGGGGCCAGGCCACGAGCCGGCCGGGCGACGATGCCCGCCTTGGCGCCGGATGCCATCCCCGATCCACCGCTCAGGTTCGACCTCTCCGCAGCGCCGCACACCACCCGCATCACCGGCGTGGGCGGTACCGGCGTCGTGACCTTGTCGCAGGTCTTGAGCGTGGCGGGCCGGATCGCGGGCCGCGCTGTTCGTTCCCTCGATCAGACCGGACTCGCCCAGAAGGGGGGCGCGGTCATCTCCGACATCAAGATCAGCGTCGGCGAGATCGAGCAGAGCAACAAGGCCACGGCCGGGGAGTGTGACCTCTACCTCGGCTGTGATCTGCTGGTGGCCGCGGACGCCATGAACCTGGCCGTGGCTGACCCGGAGACCACGATCGCGGTGGTGTCGACCACGAAGGTGCCGACGGGCAAGATGGTGACGGACACTACGGTGCCGTTCCCTGATGTCGATGCGACCGCGGACCGGATCCGGCGCGCCACCCGGGGCGCGGATTCTGTCTTCATCGATGCCCGGGGGTTGTCGGTCACCCTGTTCGGCACCGACCAGTTCGCGAACATGCTGCTGGCCGGGGTCGCGTTCCAGGCCGGAGCGCTGCCGCTGCCCGCGACGGCGATCGAGCAGGCGATCGAGCTGAACGGCGTTCAGGTCGAGCCGAACGTGCAGGCGTTCCGGCGCGGTCGGCAGAGCGTGGCCGACCCGGCTGCGTTCGCGCAGGCGGCCGCGACCTTGAGCGCCGCGGCGCCAGCGCGCAGGCCGACCGAAGCGGAGCAGCGGCTCATCCAGTCGGTCGGCGCAGCGCCAGGATCGGAACTGCACCGGATCGTTGCGGTCCGGATACCCGACCTGATCCAGTACCAGAACCTCGGCTACGCCCGCCGGTATGCCGATGCCGTCGCCCGGGTGCGGGAAGCCGAGGACCGTTCGGTCCCGGGAGAGAGCGCGCTGTCCGAAGCGGTCGCGGAGTTCGGCTACAAGCTGATGGCGTACAAGGACGAGTACGAGGTCGCGCGCCTGCTCACCGATCCGCAGGCGGAGGCGGTCGTCCGCGCCGAGTTCGGCGAGGGCGCCCGCGTGTCCTACCAGCTCCACCCGCCGGTACTGCGGGCCCTGGGCATGAGGCGCAAGCTGAAGCTCGGGCCATGGTTCCGCCCGGCGTTCCAGCTCTTGCGGGCGGGCAAGATCCTGCGCGGCACGAGGCTCGACCCGTTCGGCTATACCCAGGTACGCCGGACCGAACGAGAGCTGATCGAGGAGTACACCGCCGCCATCGACGATCTCCTGGGTCAGTTGAGCGCCGAGACCTACCAGCGTGCCGTCGAGATCGCCCGGCTGCCCGACCTCGTTCGCGGCTACGAGAACATCAAGCTCGCCAACGTCGCGCAGTACCGGGCCCGGGTGA
>JBKQQQ010000243.1:0-6611 GCA_052144275.1 Streptosporangiaceae bacterium | reverse complement strand
TCGGTGAGCGTGCGGCGCAGGCTCGTGTCCAGGCCCGTGTAGGGCTCGTCGAGGAGCAGCGTGTCGCAGTGGGCGAGGAGCAGGCGGCCGAGCGCCACCCGGTGTGCCTGGCCGCCGGAGAGCCGGGCGGGCATGGCAGACAGCAGGCTCTCGATCCCGAGCACCGAAGCCAGTCCGGACAGTTCGGATCCCGAAGGCGACGCGGTTCGTGCGTAGCACAGGTTGTCCCGGACGGATAGGTGCGGGAACAGCCCGGGGTCCTGACGCAGCAGCCCGACCCGGCGCTGCCAGGGCGGCAGGGCGGTCACCGGCGGTGCGGTCGACGTCAGCACCCGGTCGCCCAGGGAGATTAGGCCCCGGCGTGGCAGGACCAGGCCTGCGATGACCTCGAGCAGCGTGGTCTTCCCGGCGCCGGACGGGCCGAACAGGGCGAGCCGCTCACCGGGAGCCACCTGCAGGGCCGCGCGCACGGTGAACTCCCGGCGGTCAACCTCGACGTCGGCGTCCAGCACGGGCGCTCCAGATGTAGGCGGCCAGCGGCAGCGGCAGCGCGACCACCAGCAGGACCAGGGCGTACGGCAGCGCGGAGGGCAGTCCGGTTTCCTGCAGCGTTGTGTATATCTGCAACGGTATCCCCATCGGGTGGTAGGCGATGATGATCACCGCGCCGAACGCGCCCATCGCCCTGGCCCAGGCGATCGACAAGGCCATGGCCAGCCCCGGTACGGCCAGCGGCAGCGTGACCCGCCGGAACACTCGCCGCGGCCGGTCGCCCAGCAGGCCGGCCTGCTGCTCCAGCCGCGGCTCGACGCTGGCGAAGGCCGCCTGCGCGCCGAGCACGTAGTACGGCGCCGACTCGTAGACCTCCGCGATGACCAGGGCGAGGAAGGTGTTGGTCGCGGACAGGTTGAAATGTCCGAGCAGCTCGCCGATCGGCGTGTACGGGCCGACCATGAAAACCAGCAGCAGGCCGATGACCAGTGGCGGCAGCAGCAGGCTGCACAGCACGCCGGTCTCCCATACGCGCGGGAACGGCAGTTTCCCCCGGGCCAGCATCCAGGCCAGCGGGGTGCAGACGACCAGGAGCACGCCCAGGGTCACCAGCCCGGATTCCACCGAGACCACGAGCGGAACCAGCGCCCCCGGGGCCGTCAGGGAGCTGACGATGGCGCTCCACGACAGGTGTGTCAGCAAGGCGATCACGGGGCCGAGCAAGGCCAGCCACACAATGCCCGCGCCGACCACCGAGACGACGGTGGACGCCGAACGGATCCGCAACTGGCCCCCCGCGAACCGCCCCCGTCCCGCCGGGCGGCGCGGTCCCGGGATTTCTTCCCCCTGGACCGCGCCGCCAGCGGCTGCAGCGGGGCTAGCCGCCCAGCTCACTCGAAATCGCGGAGGGGACTGAGCTTGTCGACCCGGTTATCGTCGGGGTGAGCACGGTGAATCCGCCTGCCTTGTACAGGGCCAGGCCCGCCGGCGACAGCGTGTACTTGACGAACGCGACCCCGGCATCGGTGGGCTTGCCAATGATGGTGATGTCGATGACCTGCGGCGAGCCGGATTTGGTCTTGCCATTGGCCAGCTTAACCGTCGCCGTCTTATACAGGCTCGCGTACTGCGCGCAGCAGAGGTTGATCTGCGGCACCAGCGGGACGTAGGCCAGGTGCAGCTCGACCGCCTGGGTGACGAACGCGCTCGAGGCGTCAAGCTGCCCCGACTCCAGCGTCGAGTCCAGCGAGGACTCGGCGTAGATCTGCGACGACGAGGCCGTGCCGAAGTCCGTGGTGCCCAGGATCTTGGCGACCGTGTCCGACGGCAGGTGGTAGTAGGCCTGGGCGAGCTCCAGCATGTAGATGAAGTCCCGGCCCTGCGGGTCGACGTTGGGGTCGGTGCGGCCGAGCTTCAGGCCAGGCGTCTGGAGCAGGGTGAACAGGTTCTTCAGTGGCTCGCTGCCGTCGGCAATGGCCTTGAACTGGCTGGCGTACTTGCTCTTGGGGTTGTACGCCACGACCATCGAGGTGCCGGCGTACTGGATGTACCAGTTCGTGAACTTGGGCTCGAGCGGGGTGACGTTGTCACTGCCCACGCTCTGGAAGACGTTCGGGTGGATCTCGCCGGCGGCGATGTCAGCCTCCAGGGTGCCGGAGGCATTAGCGTAGCCCGAGTAGCTGTACCCGGTGGCCGCCTTGAAAGCCGGGGCGACGACCTTCTCATTGAGGAACGTCAGCGAGGACGCATAGGCGACGTTGGCAGTGCCGGACACTGCGGGCGTACTCGACGAACTGGCGGTCGCCGAGCTCGAGGTCGAGGTCGCGGCCGAACTCGACGAACTGCTGCTGCACGCGGCCAGCCCGGTGCACGCTATGGCGAGCAGAGCGACGACAGGCGCTCTTTTCCTAGTGAAGAATGAGATCATTCCTCGAACATTGCCACTGATAGTTGCGTGGCGCAAGGAATTCAGACATCACTTTGGTGACAGCACTATCGCCGGGCCGAACGGCGCGTCCCACGGCGTGATAACCCCCTTGGCACCCTCACCGTACTCGGGCATTGTTGACCGGGTGAGTACCCCCAGCCTTCCGCCGCCGGACACCGAGGACCTCCGAGGGCTGGCGCGCAGCCTCCGGCTGCTGCTCGAGATCGGGGTCAGGACGCTGTCCGAGGACTCCGGGCCCTCCGAGCTCGCGCTCCGGGTCACCGGCCACCTCGGCTGCGAGCTGAGCACCGTGGTGTCGGTGGCCGAGCGGTTCCCGATCTGGGAACACGTGAATATCCAGCGGGGGATCGACGCGTACCTCGCGGCCCAGCACAACGACGCGGAATGGTTCGCCGCGCCGGGAGCCGGGCAACGTCCGCACGAGAACATGCTGTCGCTGATCAGCACGCCCGACCACTTCGGCGGCGTCCGGCTCATGGGCCGGCGCCGAATCGGGGTTACCGGCGTCGCCAGCGGCACTGGTGACGCCGGGATAGGAGCGGCTAGCTACGGTACCGTCGCCATCGGGCCGGAGGAGAACACCGAGGTCGTCACCCTTGGCCTGGTGACGGCCACGGCACCGGATGGCTCTCCGGTTGTGATCGGGGTCCGGGACGAAAGCCAGTTCGGGCCGCCGTTGTGCAGCCTCGAGATACTCGCGGCGGAACGGTCGGCGGCCGCCGCGACGCGCGCCGAGATCGAGCGGCTGATGCGCGCCCACGACGCGTTCCGCAGGCAGGTGCTCAGCTTCACCGAGAGCGAGCATCACGGCAACTCACTGGTCTCGTTCCTGCCTCGGCCGGCCATCACGGCCCGGGATGTGGTCCTGCCCGATGGCGTACTCGAGACCATCGAACAGCACATCATCGGCATCGCCGACTGGTCGCAGGAACTGCTCAGCGCCGGCCAGCATCTCAAGCGGGGCCTGCTCCTGCACGGCCCGCCGGGGACGGGCAAGACCCATACCGTGCGCTACCTGACCGGACGCCTGGCCGACAGCACGGTCATCCTGCTCACTGGCCGGTCCATCCGGTTCATCGACCAGGCCGCCGCCCTGGCCCGGCGCCTGCAGCCGTCCATGGTGGTCCTGGAAGACGTGGATCTCGTCGCCACGGACCGGGATTACACGCCGGACGGAAACCCGCTGCTGTTCTCCCTGCTCGACGCCATGGACGGGGTTGGCTCGGACGCGGACGTCACTTTCGTGCTGACGACCAACCGGGCTGACATTCTCGAGACGGCCCTGGCGGACCGCCCCGGCCGGGTCGACCTGGCGGTCGAGATTCCCCGGCCTGACGCCGGCTGCCGCGAGCGCCTGCTCCGCGTCTACGTGCGGGACCTGACCCTGGACGCGGACCTGGACCCGGTGGTGGCAGGCACCGAAGGCGTCACCGCGTCCTTCGTTAAGGAGATGATCAGGCGTACCGTGCTGGTGTCACTGCGGGCCGGCGAGCGTCCGCCGGTGCTGCGCGACGCTCATTTCGCCGAGGTGCTGGCCGAGATGAGCGGGGAACACCACGCCCTTACCCGTTCGCTCCTCGGCGTCGGCCCGGCCGGCGGGGAACCGGCCGAGGCGGAGCCAATCGACCGTCCTGGACTCCCGGGCCGTCCGATGCCTGCCCGTTATCGCCGTTTCCGGTAAGGGATCCGGCGCACCCGCACGGGATCCGAGGAAGAGAGGTCAGCTATGTCACGGAGAACCAGCCCACCGTTCCGCGCCGACCATGTGGGCAGCCTGCTGCGCCCGGGACGGCTACTTGACGCCCGGGATGATTTCGCGGCTGGCCGGATCTCAGCGGCTGATCTGCGGTCAGTCGAGGACCAGGAGATCCCCAGGGCGGTGCGGATGCAGGAGGAGGTGGGCCTGCAGTCGGCCACCGACGGCGAGTTCCGCCGGACGACCTGGCACATGGATTTCATCTATCAGCTCGGCGGGATATCCAAGGCGCCCGGGAACCTGGCGGTGAAGTTCGTCAACCCGTCGGGAACCATCGAGTGGACCCCGGCCGCGCTGCACGTCGGCAGCAGGGTCAGACTGGACGGCACCATTTTCGGCGAGGACTTCGCATTCCTGAAGTCCCAGGTGACGACGGCCGTGCCCAAGCTGACGATCCCGTCGCCGAACATGGTCCACTACCGCGGCGGCCCCGCCATGCTCGACCCCGATATCTATCCGGATATGGAGGAGTTCTGGGCTGATCTGGCTGCGGCGTACGCCGATGAGGTGGCCCGGTTGGGGGAGCTGGGCTGCACGTACTTGCAGTTTGATGACACGTCGCTGGCGTACCTGAACGACCCGGCGCAGCGCGCGGAGATCGCCGGGCGGGGCGAGGACGCCGAGCACATGCACCTGCGCTACATCCGGCAGATCAACGCCGCCGTGGCGGGCAAGCCGGCCGGGATGGCCATCACCACGCACATGTGCCGGGGGAACTTCCGGTCCTCCTGGGTGGCCTCGGGCGGGTATGACTTCGTGGCTGAGGCGCTGTTCTCGCAGCTGGACGTGGACGGGTTCTTCCTGGAGTACGACGACGAGCGCTCCGGCGGCTTCGAGCCGCTGCGGTTCGTGCCGGCGGGCAAGATGGTGGTCCTGGGCCTGGTCACCACCAAGCGCCCGGGGCTGGAGTCCAAGGATGACCTCAAGCGCCGCATCGACGAAGCGGCCAAGTACGTCCCCCTGGACCAGATCTGCCTGTCCGGCCAGTGCGGCTTTTCCTCCACCGTGGAGGGCAACGCGCTGACCTGCGACCAGCAGGTCGCCAAGCTCCGCCTCATCGTCGACACCGCCCACGACATCTGGGGCTAGCGGCGCATCCACCTGTCAGTTTTCGCGGACGGCCTCGTGGTCTACCCGGATCGCGTTGCGCGCGGTTTAGCCACGGCCGGGTCCGCGTCGGCGGAGCGGGTCTGCGAAGGTGTTGTCATGGCGTGGATTGAGCTTGAAGGCGCGGTTAACGTGCGTGACCTAGGCGACCTGCCCACCGAGGATGGGCAGAAGACCGCCAGGGCCAGGTTGCTGCGCGCGGACAACCTGCAGGAACTGTCGGCGGCCGACGTCACGAAGCTCGTGCGCGATATCGGCCTGACCACCGTGGTCGACTTGCGCAGCTCCAACGAGCTGGCCGCTGAGGGTCCGGCGCCGCTCGATGCCGTCGCGGGCCTGCGGCACGCTCATCATCCGGTACTGCCCGAAGTGGGCGCCAGCACCGACGTGATCGCCGACGCATTGCTGGCCAGGGACCGGCTGGACAAGTCCAGGTACCCACACGATCCCGTCTGCGGGCACTACCTGGGCTACCTGGAAGACCGCCCCGATCAGGTGGTGGGGGCGCTGCGCAGCATCGCGCACGCCCAAGGCGCCGCGCTGGTCCACTGCGCGGCCGGCAAGGACAGGACCGGGGTGGTGGTGGCGCTCGCTCTCACCGTGGCTGGCGTTCCCGCGCAGGCTGTCGTCGCCGACTACGCGGCTACCGGGGAGCGCACCGAGGCCATCATGGCCCGGCTGCGCAGATCGCGCCTGTATGCCCGCGACATCGACAGCAAGCCCGCTGATCTGCACCGGCCGCGGCCTGAGACGATGACGGCGTTCCTCGAGCAGATGGACGCGCGTTACGGCGGCGCCGCGTCATGGCTGACCGATCACGGCTTCAGCGTCGATGACCTGAACGCGCTGCGCGTTAGACTCCGGGCAGGCGCGTGAGCGGGAAGGGCGGGACGACGCGCAACTCGGCGTTCCGGTCGGCAGCGGTGCCCTCCATGACGTGACGTCCCAGGGAACGTTGGCCGCGAGCTCACGATGCAGTGCGGCGAGGTCATCGGAGGTTTCCACCGAAAGAGACGGCGCCAGCGGCGTATCGTGATCCACCATCGTGGTCACGATGGACAGGTACTCGCCGTGGTCGAGAAGTTCGACCACCCTGGTCTGGCAAGGCCAGTCCACCTCTGCGCAGGTGGTCACTTCCCAGAACCCGCGTTTCGGGTCACCAGGGTCAGGGCGCGGGCGGATCGTGTTCGTGTGCGTATGACCGTTCAGCCACAAGATCACGTCAGCCACAAGATCACGTTGGGGAACCGGTGCAGCAAGGCGACGGCCACGTTCTCTCGCTAGCCGACGGCCTTCGCCCAGTTCGCC
>JBKQQQ010000242.1:0-2601 GCA_052144275.1 Streptosporangiaceae bacterium | reverse complement strand
ACCCGGCCGCTGCGCGGCCTGGCCCTTTGTTTCGTAGGTGACCACGGCCTCTTCCCATCACCGAATCTGCCCCAGTCCAACCTAGCGGTACCCACTGACATTCCGGTGATGGTCCGGGGTCACGGGGTGCACGACAGCTTTGTTGGGGATGATCTTGACCGGGCCGTGAGCTTTGCGGTTCTGAGTCGCGTTGTCTGTCAGACGGCGGCGCGTAGCCCGCGGTCCGGGCCGGGAGCGCCGGGCGCGACGAAGTCGTTCCACCGGCCGCTGGCGTGCTGGCAGCGTAGGTGGATGATGTCCTCGGCTCCTTCGACGGTCCAGTGCATGCCGGACTGTTTCGCGCGCTGGACGACGATCGCTTTGATTCCGCCTTCGATGGCACCCGAGCCGATGAACATGCCCAGGTCGGCGAAGTGCTGGTAGCGCATCCGGTGGATGTTGCGCTCGAAGTAGCCGAGCTTCTTGTCCAGGTCGCTGGCCTTGATGCCGTCGAGCGGGTAGGCGCGGGCGGCGCGGATGAGCGCCTCGATGTCGCCGGCGTCGAGTTCTTCGTTGCGGTCGGCGAGCCACTGCGCCGGGTCGGGAGTGATGAACGCCAGGTGGTTCGCCAGGTCGGTGAGGTGCTCGCGGGCGTGGTATATGTCCACGATGTGGGTGGCGTGGGGATAGAGCTTCCCGGCCATCGTCCAGATCCAGGCGGCGCCGTCGCCGAGGGCGACGACCTGGCGGAAGTGCTCGCCGCCGCGGCGCAGGTACTCGGCCTCGACTAGTCCGGCGAGGGCGTCCTTGCCGCCGAAGGTGGCCACGTAGGTGGAGGAATCCGGGTCCATCACCGGCCTGCCGTCCTCATCCAGGTGCGACACGGTGAAGAACCGGGCGAGCTTGACCTCTCTTGTCCCGGCCTTGCCATCCTCGCCCTTGCCCGGCCGTCCTTCGGTTTCGCTGGCGCGGACCGGCACGCCGGTCCCGTCGGTCTCCGCGTAGAGCATGTCGGGGACCGGCTCGGCAGGCGGCAGCGGGATGATCGTGCGGGCCACGATGGCGGCGGCCTCGGTTTCAGCCGCGGCGCGGGCAGTCGCGCCGGTGGCCTCAGCGGACCGCTCGATCGTCCGCGGACTGACGGTGATCCCGGCCAGCCCGGCCAGCAGCCCGGCCCCGCGGGCGAAGGAAACCTCCGCGCCGGCCAGGGCCATCATCTCGGCCAGGCCCGGTGACGCCGCCGGGCGGCCCACTCCGAGCTGCCGGTCGCGGGGCGCGAACCCGTGCTTGCATCCGGCACAGTGATACCAGGCCCGGCTGACGCGGACCGGGCCGAGCACGGTAGTGATGGTCTTGTCCCGCGCGCCCGCGTAAACAGCCTGCCCGCCGCAGTTGCTGCAGACAGCCCGCGGCCCGCAGTACCCGTCGCCGTCGCTGGCCAGCACCGCCTCCAGCAGCCGGGTCCCGGAGCTGGTGAGCGCGGCGCGCATCGCCTGCTCCAGCACGCCCAGCCCGGCGCCCGAGCCGAGCATGCCCGCGGCCAGGCCGGCCAGCCTGCCTACCTCGGCGGCGGCGATCTCCTCGATCCGCGCCGCGAGCCCCCCCTTTCCCCTCCGGCCGGAGGGGAAGCCGCGCTGGTGACCGGTCTGGCCGCGCAGATCGCCTCGCTCACGGCGCTCACCTCCTCCACCAGGCCGGCGAACCGCTGATGCTCGGCGACCTCCCGCTCCGCCTTCTCCAGCTCCGGCCCCGGTTTCAGGTGCACGTTCACCGTCTTCCCGCCGATCCGCCGGGTCAGGTTGTGCTGCGGCCCGTGCCCGCGGTGCCCGGGCTGCGCGCAGGCGCAGTTCGGCTTGCCGCACTTGCGCCAGACCACGTTCAGCGCGCCGCGCCGGAAATCGCCGACCTGGGAGATCAGCGCGAAGAGCTCGGCTCGGCGGCGTTCCAGCCAGGCCAGGTCACGTCCGGAGAAGTCGGCCACCTGTGCCTCCACAGTCTGAGTGTTAACATCACTCAGACTAGTCGCGCAACCTGCGCTAACCAAGCACCATCACGATTCAGTCGTGCACCCGCGCGAGACCAGGTGCCACGGCGTGTCACCCGGTCCGTTCGGGATAATTTTGCCTTTTGACCGGAAGGGATCAACTGATGACGACCGCGGAAATTCTGACCGACGCCTTTGGCCGGGTCCAGGAGACCGTGCACGAGGCGGTGCGGGGCCTGACCGCCAGCCAGCTGGCCGTCCGGCTCGACCGCGACGCGAACTCGATCGCCTGGCTGGTCTGGCACTTGACCCGCGTGCAGGATGACCACCTGGCGGACGCCTTCGGGGTGCCGCAGGTGTGGACCGAGTACGGCAAGCGGTTCGAGCTGCCGTTCGGCCCGGCCGACATCGGGTACGGGCACAGCTCGGACCAGGTCGCGCAGGTCACGGTGGCCTCCGGAGACCTGCTCACCGGGTACCACGACGCGGTGCACACCCAGACCGTCCGGCTGGTCTCCGGCGTCACCGACGCGGAGCTGTCCCGGGTGGTGGACGAGGGCTGGGACCCGCCGGTGACGATGGGCGTGCGGCTGGTCAGCGTGATCTCCGACTGCCTGCAGCACGCCGGCCAGGCCGCG
>JBKQQQ010000241.1:0-8515 GCA_052144275.1 Streptosporangiaceae bacterium | reverse complement strand
GCGCGCCGCGATGCCCTGCGCTATCACCGCGCACTTGAAGTGGGCCAGCGCGACCCAGGCTGGCAAGTCAGCCAGGTCGGCGCCGGTCCGCCTGGCGTACCGTTCGGCCAGGTACGAGCGGGGCGGGAAGCCGGGCAGCATGCTCGGCGCTGGGGTCAGCACCGGTTTAGCCTCGCCGCTTTGCCGCCAGTAGAACAGCAGCAAGCCGAGATCGGCCAGCGGCTCGCCCAGGGTGGCGAGCTCCCAGTCGAGCACGGCCGCCACGGCCGGCGGCATCTGCCTGGCCAGCAGGCAGTTGTCGATCCGGAAGTCCCCGTGCACGATCGCTCCCCCGGGCCCGGCCGGCGGGTCCGCGCTCAGGCGGCGGGCGAGTTCGTCGACGGCCGGGACGTCCCGGTTCTTGGAACGCTCCCACTGCTCACTCCACCGGCGCACCTGCCGCTCCCCCAGGCCGGACGGCCGGCCGAAACCGGCCAGGCCGACGGCGGCGGGGTCCACGGCGTGCAAGTCCGCCAGCGTGTCCACCAGGACGTCGGCGATGGCCCGGCGGTCCTGCGGCGACTCCGCGTACCCGGCGGGGAGAGCGTCGCGGACGACGTACCCGTCGACCTTTTCCATCACGTAGAACGGAACGCCGATCAAGCCGCCGGCGTCCTCGAACAGGATGGCCGGGACCGGGACGGCGGTGGCGGCCAGCGCGCGCTGCACCCGGGCCTCCCGGGCCATGTCGTGCGCCCGTGGCAGCAGCGGCCCGTCCGGCGGCCTGCGCAGCACGGCCTCGCCCGCGTCGCCGGTGAGCTCGAAGGTCAGGTTGGACTTGCCGCCGGAGACGAGCAAGGCCTCTAGCCGTTCCCAGCCGGGGTCGCCGAGCGCCCGCGCGAGCGCCGGGCCGACGAGGTCCAGCCGGGTCAGGTTCTCGTACATCGGGTCCCTCCCTGGGATGCCCTCTGGCCGACCTTAGCGGGCACGGTCACGAAGAGGGCTCTGCGCGGGCAGTTCGGCTGGCGCGCCGATCCTGTTCCCCGAGCGGGAACAGGATCGGGCTCACCAGGTACGGGCTGCGGCCCGGCGTGGGCTCGTTGTCCCTCCTGGCCAGCAGGGCGCTGCGGACCTCGTCGATCAGTTCGGCGAGCTCGTCCTGGCTGAGCCAGAGCGGGACCTGGATGTAGCCGACCGAGTCGGCGGTCGGGTCGGCGTGTCCTGGTCGAGGCCAGAACTTGCCGCAGGCCATGGTGCAGCCGGGAGAAACGGCGCCGTGAGCGTCGTTACCCTAACGGAGTTCTTGCCGCTGGCAAGAGTGTCCCTGTTCATGCCCCATGAAAGGCCTGTCATGGCGATCTACCAGCACATACGTCACCCGCGCATCGCCGCGCGGCGCGCCGACCGCCCGGTGAAGGTGGCCGACTTCCTCCCCCGGGGCACAGCGATCAACCGGTTCAACACCAAGGTCGCGCTGATCATCACGGCGGCAGTCGGCAGTATGTGGTGTGCGTACGCGTTCGCGCTGTTCGACCTGATCAGCCTGCCGTCTGCGATCCGCGGCGGCCGGTCGGAGATCGTCTCCTGGGTGGCGCAGACCTTCCTGCAGTTGGTGCTCTTGTCGGTCATCATGGTCGGGCAGAACGTGCAGGCCGCCGCGGCGGACAAGCGCGCCGAGGCGACCTTCCACGACGCGAGCGCCACGCTCCACGAAGTGGCGCACGTGCAGGGCCACCTCGCCGCCCAGGACGAGCTGCTGACCAAGATCGCCGCGAAGATCGGCCTGGACCCGGTGCCCGTCATCGACACCCCGTCCGACGAGGAGAACCCGCCCGACGACGAGACCCCGCAGAACCCGGAAGGCTGAGGCGGGCACGTCCTCAGCGGGTGTGGGCGGCGAAGAACTGCCAGATGACCTGCGTGGCGTTCAGGGCCCCGGTGCCGGTGAAACCGCCTCAGCCGACGGCGACGGGCTCCTTCCGGTGCCTGCCGCTAGCCCGGCTGGCCAGGGCCGCGTCCAGCAGCGCCTCGGCCGCCGTCCGGGACGCCGCGGTGATCCCGGCGTTGCCGTCCACGCTCGCGGCCAGCATCGCGCCGTCGTAGAGCAGGTGGATCTGGCTGGCGAGCAGGTCCGGATCGGGTGCCCCGGCCGCGGTGGCCAGTTCCCGGAGAAAGTCGCAGAGCCAGCCGCGGTAGGCCCGCGGGACCTCGTAGGCGGCGCTGCCCGGCTGGGCTTCTGCGGTGGCCCGGTTGAAGGGACAGCCCTGGTAGCCGGGGCGGGCGAAGACCGCGGCCTGCACGCCGAAGACGCTCAGCAGGCGCTCGCGCGGATCGGCGTGCGCCTCGACCGCGGCCCGCAGCCTCGCCTTCGAGATCTCCATCCGGTTTTCCAGGTAGGCGCGGATCAGCTCGTCCTTGCTGCCGAACGTGCTGTAGAGCGAGGCCCGGGCGACATCGGCCCGCTCGATGACCCGGTCGATGCCGACGCTATGCACCCCCTCGGCGTAAAACAGTTCGTCGGCTGCCTTCAGCAGCCGCTCCCGGGGCGAGGGACGCCGGGATCTGGCCCGGGCAACGTTGCTCGGCATGGGTACCTCCTGGACAGACCAGTCAGTCTATGTTAGCCCGGCGCCGAAATAGCCGCCACATGAGCGTTTTTGCCGGCTGCTGCTGGCGATCTGAGCGCCCGGGAGCCAACGGGATGGTGTCCCACCCGTGACGGGTGATGCCGTTGATCCGCGGCCAGCACATGCTGACCGTGACGGCCGGCCCGAAGGAGAAGGAATGAATTATCCGCTGTTGAACATCTTCTGGACCACTCTCGAGGTCTTCCTGTGGGTGATCTGGTTCTGGATCCTGATCACGGTGTTCATCGACATCTTCCGCAACCCCGATATGTCCGGCGGGCTCAAGGCCCTGTGGTTCCTGTTCGTGCTGTTCATCCCGCTGATCGGCGTGCTGGTCTACCTGATCGTCCACGGCGGCACGATGCACCAGCGATCGGTCTGGTAGGCGCAGCTCACGCTTCCTGGCGAGCCGGCCCTCAACATAGGCAATATGGTCCCGGGAGGGGCATAGCCGGGGCATTGCGGGTAGGGCAGCAGATATGGCCCAGGTCACATCCCCGGGTTATGCCGCGCGCCCAGGCAGGACGGGTCGGCGGCGGACGGGGCAGGCTCGCCCAGGAGGTGGCACGTGAAACCTTTCGTGATCAACCGGAACGGTCGGCTGGTGTTCCCGGCCAATTTCCTCGGCGAGCTTGACTTCTCGGTGCTGGAGTCGCTCGATCAGTTCACCGCCGTAATCGGGCGCGACTTCGAGGCCAAGGCGCCGACCGGGACCGACATCTTGTCCAAGGTGGAGGCCGGAAGCTATACCGGACGCTTCGAGCTGCTGCGCGACTTGGGCCAGAACCTGTTCTGGGTCAACCGGTACGCCATCACCATGTTCGACAAGCGGCCGACCCGCTGGCGTGACCTGGCCAAGCGCCGCGACGACGTGTTCCTGCCGGTGCTGACCCCGTGGGAGGACAGCGAGCGGAAGGTGGCCGCGGTGGAAAACACGTTCCGCGCGCTCCCCGCGACGTGGGATGCCGACACCGAGAACCGGATCTTTGATCTGCTGTTCGCCGTGTTCAGCACCAAGCTGCACCACGCCACCGAACTGCCCGCGATCAAGCCGACGGTGGCGGGGTTCCTGGGCCGGCCGGACGCGCTGACGTTCGTCATGCCGGACCACGACCCCGACTACCGGATCTTCAGCACCGAGGAGATCATCGACGCGCACGAGGAGGTGCCCGAACTCGAAGCGCTGACGCGCTGGGCGATGGTGCTGCACAACCAGTACCCGTGGGACCGTTCCCGCACCGAGCTACGCGGGCCCGGGCAGATCGGCGACGACGACTTCGTGGTGGCGTTCCACCCCCGCAACCGCGACGTCATGGCCTTCATCGAGCGGGTCAGGCGTTCGGCGGGCGGCGGGAAGCCGGCCACCTCGGCGGAGCAGGGCGGGCAGGTCGAGGCCGTGGCTCCCGCGAAGCCCTATCCGCCGGTGCGGGTGCGGGAAGCGTTCAGCGTCCAGCCCAAGCTCGAGGCCCTCGCGATCGTGCGCGGCGAGCACGTCTGCAGCAACGACGACGTGATCAGGAACGCCAGCTTTTCCTGGTCGCCGATGAGCGCCGCGGAGATCAGCGCGAAAACCGGGATCGACCAGCGCCGCTACACCAGCCGGGAACCCGAGCAGCTGGCCCTGCCCGCGGCCCGGGCCGCGCTGGCCAAGTCCGGCCGCTTCCCCGAGGAGATCGGCGCCGTGCTGGTCAGCACGTGCACGAGCAACCGGCTGATCCCGTCCATAGCCTGCTGGCTGTCCGGCGAGCTCGGCCTGCTGCAGACCCACGCCTCGGCCGACCTGGTCGCCGCCTGCGCGGGGCTGCCCTACGGGATGGCCGAGGCCATCCGGCAGCTCCAGGAGGTCGGCCGGCCGGTCCTGCTGGTCTGCGTGGAGAAGTTCTCCGACAAGATCGGCAGCGTCCGCACCTCGCGGATGATCTTCGGGGACGGGGCCGCGGCCATGGTCATCGGGCCCGCCCCGGCCGGCGATCCGGGGGACGTGGAAGTAGTGCAGACCTACGCCAGCGGGCCGCACACCGAGGTCAACTCGATCATCTGGCCGAACGTGGAGTTCGACAACGACATCACCGTTTACGGCCCCGAGGTCAAGGCGCTGGTGCAGCGCTACCTGGTCCAGATGCTGGACGAACTCGGCGCTCTGCCCGATCCCGACGACTCCGGGCGCACGCTGCTTGAGAGCATCGAGCTGATCGTCCCGCACCAGGCCAACAAGACGATGATCCTCAACCTGGCCGACAAGTCCGGGCTGTCAGCTGACCAGCTGTACTTCAACGTGGACCGGATGGGGAACGTGTCGGCGGCGAGCATACCGATCGCGCTCTACGACGCCGTGCGCGACGGCGCGATCTCCCGCCGGACCCGTATCTTCGCGCCCGGCTTCGGGGCCGGCGCCGTCGGCGGGTACGCCGTGATGCAGTTCGACCCGGCCATCGTGGCGGACGAGGTGGTGCTGGACGTCCTCCAGGACACTGCACCGCCGCCGCCTCGGGCCGGGGGCACATCCGACGACATGCGCGCGGCGTTCGGCGGGTAGCCGATGAGCCACCCTGCCTTCGCTTTTCAGCGCGTCGCGATCGTCAACCGGGGCGAGCCGGCCATGCGGCTGATCAACGCCGTCCGGGAGTGGAACGCCGAGGGACGGCCGGCCCTTCGTGTCATCGCCGTGTACACCGCGGCCGACCGGCGCGCGACGTTCGTCCGCGAGGCCGACGAGGCGGTGCTGATCGGCCCGACTGACGCCGACGCCGCCTTCGCCGCGAGCCCCTACCTCGACTACGCCGAGCTCGAGCGGGCGCTGCGGGCGTGCCGGGCGGACGCGGTCTGGCCCGGCTGGGGGTTCGTGTCGGAGAAGGCCGAGTTCGCCGAGCTGTGCGACCGGCTGGGCATCACCTTCATCGGCCCGCCGGCCGAGGTCATGCGCCGGCTCGGCGACAAGATCGAGTCCAAGCTGCTGGCCGGGCAGGCCGGCGTGCCGCTCGCGCCGTGGAGCGGCGGCCCGGTGGCCGACCTGGCGGCGGCCCGCGCGCAGGCCGAGTCGATCGGCTACCCGCTGATGGTCAAGGCGACCGCGGGCGGCGGCGGCCGCGGCATCCGGCTGGCGGAATCCGCTGAGCAGCTTGACGAGGCTTTCGAGCGCGCCAGCTCGGAGGCGTCGAAGACAGCCGGCGACGCGACGGTCTTCCTCGAGCGGGCGATCCGCGGCGGCCGGCACGTCGAGGTACAGGTCGTCGCCGACGCCGAGGGCACCGTGTGGACGCTGGGCGTCCGGGACTGCAGCGTACAGCGGCGCAACCAGAAGGTCATCGAGGAGTCCGCCTCGACCGTGCTGGACACCGAGCAGGAGAAGCTGCTCCGCTCGCACGCCGCCGAACTGGTCCGGGCCGCCGGGTACGTCAACGCCGGGACGGTGGAGTTCCTTTACGAGCCCAGCCAGCGGCTGCTGTCGTTCCTCGAGGTCAACACCCGGCTGCAGGTCGAGCACCCGGTCACCGAGGTCACCACCGGCGTCGACATCGTCAAGCTGCAGCTGCATATCGCGGCGGGCGGCACGCTGGGCGAGATCGGGCCGGCCGAGCCGCCGGCCCACGGGCACGCCATCGAGGCCAGGCTCACCGCCGAGGACCCGGAGCGCGACTTCGCGCCCGCCCCCGGCCTGATCGAGCATCTCGCCCTGCCGGCCGGCCCTGGCATCAGGGTCGACACCGGAGTGGCTCCGGGGGACGTCATCCCGCCGCAGTTCGACTCCATGATCGCCAAGGTGATCGCGTGGGGCCGCGACCGCTCCGAAGCCCGCGCCAGGCTCTCCCGCGCGCTCCGGCAGACCACCACGGTGATCAGGGGCGGGACAACGAGCAAGGCCTTCTTGCTGGATTTGCTAAGCCGCCCTGAATTCGTGCGCGGCGAGGTCGACACGACCTGGCTGGATGCGATGATGGCCGGCGGTTACGCGCCGCCGCGGCGGGTCGACGTCGCCCTGCTGGCCACGGCCTTCGAGGCCTACGAGGCGCACGCGCGACGGCAGCAAGACCGCCTGTTCACCTCCGCCGAACGCGGGCGCCCCGAGGTCGGGCACGAGACGCGGCACCAGGTCGATGTCCGGGTGGGCGGTGAGACCTACCGGCTCCGGGTATCCCGGTGCCGCCCCGGCCGGTACCAGGTCGAGCTGGACGGACGTTCGGTCGATGTCGATGCCGACCGCTCGGGCCGGTTCGAGTTGCGGCTGGCCGCCGCCGGCCAGACCTTCGACGTGCTCTCGGTCACGCAGGGCCCGGACTACCTCGTCGAGGTTGACGGCGCGGTGCACCGGATCTCCGGCGGCGAGGCCGGGCTGGTCCGCGCCCCGGCCCCGGCCATGGTGGTGGCCATCCCGGTCGCGGCCGGCGACGGGGTCGCCGAGGGCGACATCGTGGCCGTGGTGGAGAGCATGAAGCTGGAGACGGCGCTGCGCGCCCCGGTGGCCGGCCGGGTCGCCGAGGTATTCGCCGACGTCAATACCCAGGTGGAGAGCGGCGCCAAGCTGCTCCTGATCGAGCCTGCGGCGGATGAGGCCGCGGAGCCGGAGCCTGGGGTCCGGGGGGGCCACGAGGTCCGGGCTGATCTGGGCGCGCTGGCCGGATCGGATTCCGAGCCCCCCGATCCGTCCCGGGCGGCGGCTGACGCGCTGGTGGCGCTGCGTGCCCTCGTGCTCGGCTATGACGTCGACGAGGCTGAGGCCAGGCGGCAGCTGCAGCGGCTGGCCGCCGCGCGCGCCGGGCTGCCGGCCGACGACCCGCGGCTGCTCGCCGGCGAGGCCGAGATCCTGCAGATCTTCGCGGACGTGTCCGCGCTGTGGCGGAACCGCCGGGTGCCCGGTGAGTCGCAAGCCGACGACGAGGCCGCCGTCGACGACGAGGCCGCCCGCAACCCGCAGGAGTACATGCACGCCTACCTGCGCTCCCGGGATGTCGAGGCCGAGGGCCTGCCGGAGTCCTTCCGGATCAAGCTGCGCCGGACGCTGGCCCACTACGGCATCAACGACCTGGAGGCTTCGCCCGATCTGGACCCGGCGCTCTACCGGATCTTCCTGGCCCACCGCCGGGCGGCCGCGCACGTCCCGGTCGTGTCGGACCTGCTGCGGTGGCGGCTGCGTCACCCGGAATCACTGCCCGCCGACGCCCGCGACGGTTACCGGCGGATGATCGACCAGCTGGTGCCGGCCACTCAGGTGCGGCACCCGGCCATCGGCGACCTGGCCCGGCAAGTCCGCTACCGCTGCTTCGACGCCCCGCTGATCGCCGCCGAGCGGGCCAAGGCCCAGCAGCAGGTGCGCGCCGAACTCGACCAGCTGTCGCCAGACCAGCGGGCCAGGGCGGCCCAGATCGACGCCATCGTCGCCTCCGGCGATCCCATCCTCGGCGTCTTCTCCGAGCGGCACCACCCCGTCATGCTCGAGGTGATGACCCGGCGGTACTACCGGATCAGGCCGCTGCGAAACGTCCAGGCCACCGAGCGGAGCGGTCGTCCGCTGCTGACCGCCGAGTACGCCCACGACGGGCAGGACTACCTCGTCATCGCGACCGTGGCCGACGCCGGGGAAAGCGCGGCCGGAACCGACCTGCCTCAGCTGATCGACGCGCTGCCGGCCGGCCGGATCGTGCTCGTCGACCTCTACGTCACCTCTCCATCGGGTCCCGGCCAGACGTCCGAGGACGACCCCGGCGCCCGCGCGGACCGGATCCGCGGCAAGCTCGGCATCATCCCGCCCGCGGTCGCGCGGGTCGCGGTCGCGGTGCGCAGGCCGGTCGGCGAGGGCGATGAGCCGCTGGTCGTCGGGCACCGCGCGGCCCCGGATGCGGAACAGGTGCACGTCGGGGGCCGCGGGCAGCCGGGTCAGCTCGAACCCGGAGAGCCGCCACAAGCCCAGCCGT
>JBKQQQ010000240.1:0-14294 GCA_052144275.1 Streptosporangiaceae bacterium | reverse complement strand
GTGCTCCAGTTCGGCGGCGGAACCCAGGGACATCCGGACGGCAACAGGGCGGGCGCCACCGCGGCCCGGGTCGCCCTGGAGGCGGTGATCCGAGCCCGCGGCGAGGGCCGGGACCTCACCGCGGAGGGCCCGCAGATCCTGGCCGCGGCGGCCCGGCAGTCGCCGGAGCTCCGCGACGCGCTGGCGCTGTGGAAGGGGACCAAGTTCGAGTTCGACGAGGTCGACCGCCTCGACCTGGCCGGCGCCGGGTCCTCACCGGAACGGAGGACATCCCGATGAGCTCCTACCTCGCCCAGCTGGACGAACACCAGCTGGCCAGGCAGATCCAGAACCTGCTGGACGGGGGCTTCGTCCCGGCAATCGAGTACGTGCGCCAGCCCGATCCGCACGATCATTACTGGCACATGTGGAAGCGACTATCCCGATCTGGTAGCACCAACGCGGGCCCTGCTGGCCGCCCTGCCAGTGCCGTGGGTGATCGAGAACGTGCCGCGTGCGCCGCTGCGCCCGGATTTCCAGCTGTACGGATGCATGGCCCGCCGGTGGGTGGCGAGAGGCGAAGATCCTGATCGGGTCGACCGCAGTCCCTGGTTAGGGCAGTCACTGCGGTTGGCGCCGGGACCTTCGGCGGACCATCGGCCCTGCGGGCCGGCCAGCGCGGCGCCCGCTCCGGCTCATTGCGTACCCCGGACACCGCTCTGCCCATGCCGTGCGGCTGCTCAGTGCATGGTGGCCTGCATCCCGACGGACAGGGCCAAGCCGACAACGATGAGGGCGATGCCCAGGATCACCGCCGCCCAGCCGAGTATCAAGCCGGCAAGCGCCAGGCCGGCCCCCTGTTCTCCGGTGCGCTTGATCTGGTGCCGGGCCACGTGGCCGAACACGATCGCCGGGATGGTCGCCAGCGGCCCGAACACGAACTGCGCGAGCCCGCAGGCAAGGCTCGCTATCGCGAGCCCGTTGGTCTTGGCCACCGGGGTCACCACGGTCGCCCGCGCGGCAGGCAGGTCGGTCACGAGCCGGTCCAGGTCGGCGTAGGTGCGCGCGGACAAGGCGTTCTCCAGGCGGCCGTCGTACTCGTCCTTGGACAGCCGGCCTTCGCTGTAGGCCATGTTGAGGAATTCCACCACGCGGTCGCGGTCCGCGTCGGCGGCCCGCATCTTCTCCCGTTCGCCACCGGCGGCGAACGCCCGGGTGCGGCCGCCGGATTGGAGCACGCCGGGCACGCTCGTTCGTAGTCCGCGCTCACGGTCGGCGATCCGCTGCAGCTTATCGGCGAGCGGCGGGGTGTCGTTGCCCGGGATGAACGTGGTGTCGTTGTCATTCACCTGCATCACCCCCTACTTTGACGCTGCACCCGGGGCGCCAGCGCGGCAAGTGCCGTTAGTCCCGGCGATAGTCCCGCCCCGCATGATGCGCTGCACCCGCCTCGCCGACCTGGTCAACACGATCGACCCCGAACTCGTCGCCGCCGCGTTCGGGATGAACCGGAAGGCTTAGCTCGCACACGCTCGCTGGCATCGGTTCAACATGCGTCACTTGGTTCAATCTCCGTCAACTGACCGATGTCTCTCGCTGCAACTTGCAGCAGCATTTGTCGTGCAACAAGCGCCGGGCACACCACTACCTGCCCGGACCTTCCCCGGGAGCATCCGCGCAGAGCGCCCATCTCTGCGCGGATGCTCCGACCGGCCCGCTAAGGAATCCGATGAACACGATGACGCCGACCCGCCCTGCCGAACTGCACGCGTGCCGCGGCCGGGGGAGACAGCCATAGCCGCGATTCCACGGAACCTGAGACTCCCGCGTGCCGGCCTTGCGCCCAGTCCGTACACCTGCACGCACGACCCCGGTCACGCGGGTCAGGCTTCCCGGTAGCGAGTCACCGAGGGCGGGCGGATGCCCACCACCGCCCTCGCCCTCGTTACCGGGGGGCCTTGTGGTTGGAGATGAGCTCGTCCCCTCAAAGGGAGCAGATCGTGACAGTTCAGGCCCTACCCGGCGCAGCATCGTTTGCCGCATGCGTGCAGTTGTTCAGGCGCTATCCGCTAGCGGTCACGCCGCCCTATGCGGACGGCGGGTACCGGTCGATGGTCCTGATGAGCCGCGTTGCCGGTCCGGACGGTTTTCTCGTCCTCACCCAGGCCCGTGACGACCTTTTCGTCATCCGTTCCTGGGACCGCCGCGACGGGGTTAACCAGGAAATCCGGCCGGGAGAACCTGTCTGCGGCATCATCCGCGAAGCGGTCACCGACAGCATTCCGGTCCCCCACGATGGCGCGCTGCTCGGCTGGGTAACCGACAGCCAGGTAACCGTATTGCTGGCGGTTCACTGCAGGCAGCCGGTACCGTGGAACGCCCCAGTCCCGGTCCCTGTCCCAGAGATCCAGGTTATGCCGCTGGACGGCACCAGCGACCTGCTGCACTGGCCGCCGTTCACAGCCAGCCCCCTTGACGGGCGCCTGTGGGAGTACGTCGAACGGGGCCAGATCGTGGACGTTGTCCCCCTCGTCACTCAGAACGCCGGACGCGCATTCTGGGTGCCTTCCCCGGACAGGCGCAGCGCCCAGTACGCGAAAGGATGCATCGTCATCACGGGCAACCTGCCGGCTGACGAGTACTGGCTGCCGGCTGGCGTCTACATGGATCACTGGACGCTACGCGAGGGCATCCAGGCTCCGCCCGTCGGCTGCCTGCTGACGCTACCCGCCGTGGTGGACCTGGCCCACAGGTTTCGCCGGGCGTGAGGTGGTTCGCTAGCCGCCGCTGATCATGCTGCTGATATTGAACGTCGTCCCCGGCGGGAGCAGGCCGAACCGGCTCATCGCGGCCACCACGCGCTGAAGTCGCACCGGGTCCACTCCCAGCGGGAAGGTCGGCAGCGAGATGAAGGCCGCGTCCTCCTGCTGGATGCCCAGGTAGTGCTCGATCGCGGCTTCCACGGCGGCGCGGTCGGTGTCAGCGATTTCCTGTCCCTGGGACAGCGCCGTGGTAAACGCCTTCAGGGTATTGGGGTACTTCTTGGCCCACGCCGCCGTGACCGCGTAGCCCTGGATCGGGAAGTCCTGGGTGGAGCCCTGGTCGAGGTCGGCGAGTTCGGTGAGACCGGTGCCCGCCTCGCCGAGGCTGACGAACGGCTCGGGAGCGAACGACGCGCTGAGGAGGCTGTTCGGCTTCGTCAGGGCCGGCGCCACGCCCGGGAACGGCACGTTGGTGAAGTGCACCTGATTCGGCCTGAGGCCATGCTCGATGAGCAGGGAGTCGATCAGCAGGGTGCCGATGTCATTCGGCGCGTTGACCGAAACGAACTTGTTCCTGAGCTGGCCGACCGTGCTTATCGCTGATCCTCCCTTGACCATTAGGGCCAGGACGTTCGGCTGCAAAAAGGAGGCCTCGGCGATGATGCGCAGGTCAGCCTTGGGCGCACCGGCGCCAAGCTGATCCTCGACGTAGGTGACGTAGTCCCCGGCGGTGATGTCGTATTTGCCCTGCTCCTGGCCGTAGACCATCTCCTGCGTGGAGAGTGGGATCGGCGGAGTGGGCACGATCGTCACGTGCAGGCCCTGGGCGGCGAACAGGCCCTCTGTCTGGGCGATGTAGAGGCCGGCCGAGTCGATGGCCGGGAACGCGTCGACGACGATGTTCGTCTTCTCGAGCGGGCCCTGCGCGCCCCCGCCCGATCCGCCGGAGGAGCATCCAGCGGCCAGCATTATGGCCGCGACGGCCGCCGCTATGAGCACGTTCCGCGATTTCATCGTTGCTCCATCAGGCATTGCGGCGTCGCTTGCGACCCCGCGACCGGCAGGGCGAGCACCGCGATCGGCAGCGGCCTCGAAATGCGTCACGGACATCTTAGAGTTCCGCACCGTCCGTCACATGCCGAACGGTGCGGATTGCCTGAATCGCGTGCCACTCTGTTATCTATACAAACTCTGAGTGACCGATTTGGAGGTAGGGCCAACTCGGCCGGGCCCGAGATGGCCGCGGGTGTCATCACTGCGCAAAGCCATACGATGGAAGAGGCGGTGGCGATCATGACCGGCAGAGGATGGGCACGCCTCATCGTGAGAGGGCGGGGAAGAGCATGATCCAGGACTGCGCATGATAACCGTCGCGGGCGAGGCCCTGATCGACCTCATCGTGGATCCGGTCGGCCACATCGATCCCAGGTTCGGCGGCGGCCCGTTCAACGTCGTGCGCGCCGTCGCCCGGCTCGGCTTGCCAGCGGCCTTCCTGGGCCGGCTGTCCAGCGACCGTTTCGGGCGGCTGATGCGGGAAGACCTCGACCGCCACGGGGTGCTGGCCGCCGTCGAGGTCCCGACCGACGCGCCGACCACGATGGCGATGGTGGACGTCGACCCGGCCGGCGTCCCCGCCTACCACTTCTACCTGGCTGGCACGTCGGCGGCCGCGATCGGGCCCGGGCAGGCCGTCGTGCCCGCGGACACTACCGCCCTGCACATCGGCAGCCTCGGCCTGGTCATGGAGCCGGTCGGCACCACCCTGGAACAGCTGGTGGCCTCGCTGCCGGCCGGCATCACGGTCATGCTCGACCCGAACTGCCGGCCGGGCGCGATCGAATCCCGGCACGCCTACCTGGACCGGCTGGACCGCATCCTGCGCCGGGTGGACCTGATCAAGACGAGCACGGAGGACCTCGCCTACCTGTTCCCCGGCCAGGGCACCGAACAGGCCGCCGCGGAACTGCTCGCCCGGGGGCCTGCGTGCGTGGTGGTCACGGACGGGGCGGCCGCCGTGCGGGCTTTCGCCGCGGGCCACGAGATACGCGCCGAGGTCCCGCCGGCCGACGTCGTCGACACGGTGGGCGCCGGGGACGCGTTCGGCGGCGCCTTCCTCGCCTGGTGGATCGGCAACGGGTTCGGCCGGGACGCCCTGCGTGACCCGGACACCGTGCGCCGCGCGACCCGTGCGGCCGTCTACGCCTCGGTGGTGACCTGCACGCGCCGCGGCGCGGAACCGCCGTGGGCCTCCGAGTTGGTCGCCCACGACGGCTGGCGGTGGCTGCATTCGGCCCAGGAACAGCCAGGCGAGCCGCAGCCGGCCGGCTAACCGGCCGCGGTCACGACGGGCGGATGTGCCATTTGATCCCCTGGCCGCTGCGTACCCGGTCCACCGCCTCGCCCCACCGTCCCAGTGGCAGAGGCTCGCCCAGCAGCGGCCGCGGGTCCACCGCCCCGCTGGCGAGCAAATCCACAGCCTGGCCGAAGCTGCGCAAGATGGCCATCGATCCGGTGATGGTGATCTCGTCGTTGTAGACCCGGAACGGCGAGACACGGATCGCGGCCTCGGCCGGCGAGACGCCGAATACCAGCATCCGCCCGCCCCGGTCGAGTAGCCCGATCGCGGTCTCGATCGCCTCCGGTACCCCGGTCGCGTCGACCGCGACCCCGAAGCGGGCGTCATCGAGCGCGCCGGCGTCGGTGACGGCCTGGGCGGCGCCCAGCTTGCGGGCGACCTCCAGCCGCTCGCCGACCCGGTCCACCACAGCGACCGGACCAGCCCCGGCGTGCAGCAGCAACTGCAGCATCATCAGGCCCATGGTGCCGGCCCCGATCACCGCCACCGGGTCGCCGGACACCGGGCCCAGGCGGCGTATGCCGTGCACCGCGCACGCCAGCGGTTCGGCCATCGCCCCGTACTGCGCGTCGAGGTGGTCGGGCAGCCGGTAGGCGTTGACCGCGGGCACCGCGACGAACTCGGCGAACGCGCCGTCCACGGTGTCGCCGACCGCCGCCCAGTTCTCGCACAGGTTGTCCCGCCCGGCCCGGCACTTGCGGCAATATCCGCAGTACAGCGACGGGTCCACCGCCACCCGGGCGCCGACGGGCAAGTCGGGCCTGACGTCCGCGCCGCGGGCCACCACGGTTCCGGCGAACTCGTGCCCGGGGATGATGGGGTAGGGAGTCGGCGGGAACTCCCCGTCCAGGATGTGCAGGTCGGTGCCGCAGATCCCGCAGCACTCCACCTTGACCACGACCTGCCCAGCCTGTGGCGTGGGGTCCGGCACGTCTGCCACCCGGAAGCTGCCGGGATGGTCTAGCACAAGCGCCCGCATAAGTCCTCCATCAGTCGCAGTGGCGGGACCAGGGGAGTACGCCCCGGGCGACCGCGCCGAGGCTCAGCCCGCAAGGCGGGCTCCCGTCACCGGGTGGAACGCGAAGATGTCATCTGGCTGGACGCGGAAGGTGACCCGTTGTCCCGGCGTCAGGGAGACCCGTCCTTCGGTACGCGCCACCACCGAGTTCCCGCTCTCAGCCAGGCGCACATGCAGCAAGGCGTCGGCGCCCAGCTCTTCTACCAGCAGAATCTCGCCGGCCAGCTCCTCGGAACCGGCCAGATTCCCTGAGCCGTTCGCCAGATGGAGGTGTTCTGGCCGTATGCCGAGGACGAGTTCCTTGAGGTCGGCCTGGCTGGCCGCGGTGCGCACGGCGGTCGGCAGCGGGAGCGTGGTGCCCGCCAGCCGGGCGCCCCCTTCGGTAAGCGGAACCGTCTGCAGGTTCATCGCGGGCGAGCCGATGAACCCGGCGACGAACTGGTTTACCGGGTTGTCGTAGAGCTGGCGCGGTGTGTCGCACTGCTGCAACTGCCCCCCGGCTAGCACCGCCACCCGGTGACCCATGGTCATCGCCTCCACCTGGTCGTGGGTCACGTAGACAGTGGTGATCCCGAGGCGGCGCTGCAGCTCGGCGATCTGGCTGCGGGTCTGTACGCGCAACTTCGCGTCCAGGTTGGATAGCGGCTCGTCCATCAGGAACACCTTGGGCTCGCGCACGATGGCCCGTCCCATCGCCACGCGCTGCCGCTGTCCCCCCGACAGGGCCTTGGGCTTGCGCTCGAGCAACTGGTCGTCGAGGTCAAGCAACCGGGCGGCCTCCCGCACCCGGCGGAGGCGTTCATCACGGGGAACGTGCTGCATCTTGAGGGCGAAGCCCATGTTCTCCGCGACGGTCTTCTGCGGGTACAAGGCGTAGTTCTGGAACACCATCGCGATGTCCCGGTCTTTGGGCGGAACCCAGGTGACGTCCCGGTCGCCGATCTCCACGCGCCCGCCGTCGAGGGGCTCCAGCCCGGCCAGCATGCGCAGTGCGGTGGTCTTCCCGGATCCCGACGGGCCGACCAGGACCATGAACTCGCCGTCCTTGATATCCAGGTCCAGCGCGTCGACCGCGGGCTTCGCGTCCTTGGCGTACACGCGGCTCGCCGACACGTATTTCACCTGAGCCATCGGGGACCTCCGTCCGCTACGGCGCCGGATGCGCGACCGTTCACCTGTTTCACTTGATGGCTCCCATCGAGAGGCCGCGGACCAGCGAGCGCTGGGCTAGCCAGCCCACCAGGATCACCGGAATCGAGGCAATCGTGGCCGCCGCGGCCAGGTGCGCGATGTACAGCCCTTCCTGGGGGACCGAGCTGATCAGGTACATCGGCATGGTTGCGGCGTTCACGGTGGTCAGGTTGAGGGCGAGGAAAAGCTCGTTCCACGCGAAGATCATGCAGATGAGCGCGGTCGACACCAGCCCGGGCGAGATGACGGGCAAGATCACGCCGGTCATCTCCCTGATGCGCCCCGCGCCGTCCAGTCGCGCCGCCTCGAGCAGTTCCCTGGGCACCTCGAGCATGAAGGAACGGATCATCCAGATCGCCAGCGGCAGGTTCATGGCGGTGTACAGGATGATCAGCAGCCAGATGCTGTCGAGCAGGTGCGCCTTGAGGGCGATGACGTAGAGCGGACCGATCACGGCCACGATCGGCAGCATCTTCGTGGAGATGAAGAAGAACAGGCCGTCGCGCCAGTGCTTGACCGGGTGCACGGACAGGGCGTAAGCGGCCGGGACGCCCAGCAGCAGCACCAGGATCGTGGAGGCGGTCGTCGCGATCACCGAGTGGGTCAGGAAGGGGCCCATGCCCGAGAACACCAGGCGGAACTCGGCCAGCGTCGGGCTGAAGGTGAACCTGGGCGGCCAGGTTTCCGCGGCGGACTCCGGCTTGAACGCCGTGATCACCATCCACAGCACCGGCAAGAAGAACGCGATCCCCACCACCCACGCCAGCAGCCCCCAGCCTACGTTGGTCGCCATCTCGCGGATCCTTTGCGGCCCCGGCTCACGGGTCCGCACCGGCAAGGCGGTCATACTCCTGCCTCCTCGAACTGGAAGACCCTGGCGAACATCCGCAGCGCGAACGTGGCCACGATGATCGTCAGGATGACGGTGACCACACCCGCCGCGGCCGCGCCCCCTACGTCGAACGCGAAGTTCACCTGCTGGTACAGGTAGAAGGGCAGATTGGTCGTGGAGGTCCCGGGGCCGCCGTTGGTCATCAGCCGGACCGCGTCGAACACGTTGACCAGGTAGATGGAGCCGAGCAGGATCCCGAGCTCGATGTAGGGCCGCAGGTGCGGGAGCGTGAGCTCGCGGAACGTGGCCATGGCCCCGGCCCCGTCGACCTTCGCCGCCTCCAGGGTGTCTTGCGGCTGGCCCTGCAGGCCCGCCAGCACGATCAGGGTCATGAACGGCGTCCACTGCCAGATCATCACCACGATCACCGAGCCCAGCGCATGGGTGCTGAGCCAGGCCACGTGATGGACGCCGAACGGTTCCAGCAGCCAGTTCAGCAGCCCGAAGTTCGGGTCGAGCATCGGTCCCGCCCACACCAGCGCCGCCGCCGCGGGCATGACCAGGAACGGGGTGATGACCATCGTCCGGACCACGCCCCGGCCGAAGAACTTGCGGTCAAGCAGCACCGCGATAGCCACCCCGAGGATCATGGCGACGATCACGGCGGTGACGGTCATGACCACCGAGCGCACCAGCGAGCCCCGGAAGGCCGTGCTGGTGAAGACGGCCTTGTAATTGCTCAGCCCGGTGAAGTGCGCGGCACCCGGGACGTCGAAGAAATAGTTCTGGAAGCTGTACCAGAGCGTCACCACGAACGGGATCTGGGTCACGATCACGATGTAGATCAGCGCGGGCAGCAGGGGCAGGCGGCGCCGCCACCCCTCACGGCGGCTCATCCCACGCGGCCGGACGTCGACCTTGGGAGGTGGTGCCAGGTCTTCAAGTACTGTCACGGAAACGCCCTTCTCACGACATGCCACGACCGACGGGGCCCCGGTGGGTCCGGGTCCGGCCCCTCCCGGGGCCCCGTCACGTGCGCGCTAACTGCCGGACAGTTCCGCCGGGGTGTACGCGGAGGCGGCGGACTGACTTGCCTGCAGCGCCTGGCTCACGGTCTCCGTGCCGGCGATCGCACCCGCAATCTGCTGGCCGACCGTCACGCCGAGGCTTTCGAACTGAGGAATGTCGACGTACTGGATGCCGACGTAGGGAACCGGGTTCACCGTCGGGTGATCCGGGTCCGTCCCGTCGATCGAGGCGATGGTGATGGGGGCGAACGCCTTAGCGGCGCTCAGGTACTGCGGGTTGCTGTACAGGGAGGTCCTGGTGCCCGGCGGGACCGCGGCCCAGCCGTACTTGGACGCCACCAGCGAGTCATACTGCTTCGAGGTGGCCCAGGACACGAACTTCCAGGCGGCACCGGCGTTGGCGGTGCCCTGCGGGATGCCCAGCGACCAGCTCCACAGCCACCCGGAGGACTTGGTGAGGTCCGTCGGCGCGAAGGCGTAACCGGTCTGGGCGGCGACGGACGGGAAGCTGCCCGTGATGGAGGTCGCCGCGACCGTCGCGTCGTACCACATCGCGCACTTGTTCTGCCCGTACAGCGTCAGCAGCTGGTTGAAGCTGTCGTTGGACGCGCCCGGCTCGCCGTACTTGCGGATGAGGTTGACGTAGAAATTCGTCGCGTTCTCGAACGCCGGCGAGGTGAGCTGGGGCTGCCAGTTCATGTTGAACCACTCGCCGCCGAAGGTGTTGACCACCGTGTCCAGGGCCGCCATGTTGTCGCCCCAGCCCGCGAGGCCGCGCAGGCAGATCCCGGACACCTTGCCGGGCTGGTTGAGCTTGGCCGCGAAGGTCTGGATCTGCGCCCAGGTTGGGTGCAGCGGCATGGTGAGCCCCGCCGCCTTGAACATGTCCTTGCGGTAGTACACCATCGACGACTCGCCGTAGAACGGCGCCGCGTACAGGTCTCCCTTGTAGGACAGGGCCTTGGAGATCGACGGGAGCAGGTCCGCGGCGTCGTAGCTCGGATCGCTCGCGATGTACTGCGTGGACAGGTCGGTCAGCCAGCCGTTCTTGGCGAACAGCGGCGTCTCGTACGGGCCGATCATGATGACGTTGAACGCGTTGCTGTGCGTGGCGACGTCTTTTTCGATCGCGGCCCGCAGGTCGCCTTCGGTGTAGGTGGCGAACTTGACGGTGATTCCCGGGTACTGCTTCTCGAAATTAGAAGTGGTCAGCGGGATCATCTGGCCGGTGATCAGCGGGTTGGACACCACGGCCACGGTTATCGTGCCCGAACTGCTGCTGCTGCCCGTGCTACTGCCACTGGCACTCGTGCTGCTGCTCGAACAAGCGGCCACCGCCGCAAGTGCGGCTACGCAGCCCACTGCCCCGAGCGTGCGGAGCCTGACTGGGGGATAGCGCATAAACGAACCTCCGCAACGATGAGGATGTTGTGACGGGGCGGGATCGGTGAGGATCCCGGTAGGGCCTCCTGTGCTGCCGTGACTGCACCCTTGAGTACGCTCATCTGAGCAGCTCAGCGCTCAGATGAACCGTTGAACACACAGTGATCTCGTTGCTAGGCAAAGTCAAGAAAAGCTGCGAATATGAGATCTGGGCGCTCAAATGAGCAAACAGATCGGGGACTGGAGGGGTACATGGCCGGCTTGTCGGCGGATCGGCCGTCCGAAGTTGTCCTGGCCGCCCGGGTGGCACGGCAGTTCTACCTCGAGGGCGTCTCCAAGGTCGACATCGCCGACCGGCTGGGCATCAGCCGGTTCCGGGTCGCCCGGCTGCTCGACTCGGCCCGGGACGCGGGCATGGTGCGCATCGAGATCGGCCTGCCCGGGGGAAGCCTGGACGCGGGCCTGTCGGCGGAACTGTGCTCGGCCTTCGGGCTCAAGCACGCCTTCGTGTTCAACTTCCCTGACGATGACGAGCAGGCGCTCCGGCACCGGCTGGGCGAGGCGGTAGGTCAGGCGCTGATGGACCTCATCACACCCGGCGACGTCCTCGGCATGTCCTGGTCACGCACGCTGAGCGGGCTCGCGGCCGCGCTGACCCAGATCCCGCCGTGCCCGATCGTCCAGCTGACCGGGGCAGTGCCGCCACCCGACGGCCGGGACCTGCTCGACCTGGTCCGCAGCGTGGCCCGCGTGGGCGGCGGCCCGGCGCACGTCTTCTACGCCCCGATGATCCTGGACGACGCGCAGACGGCCGCGGCGATCCGCCGTCAGGGCGACATCGACGGGGCCTTCGCCCTGGTGCCGTCGGTCACGATAGCCGTGGTCGCCATCGGCGCCTGGGCGCCTGGGCTGTCCACCATCTATGACGCCGTCACCCCGGCCGAGCGCGACGCCCTGGCCGCGCTGGGGGTACGCGCGGAGCTGGCCGGGGTGTTCGTCGGTGCGGACGGCAGGCCGGTGGCGACGCCGCTCGACAGCCGCATGATCGTGACGCCCGGCCCGGCGCTCGAGCGGATCCCGTTCGTCCTTTCGGTCGCCTACAGCGTCGCCAAGAGCCCCGCAGTATGCGCCGTGATCCGAGGAAGGCTAGTCCATGGCCTGGTCACGCACGCGAGTCTCGCCCGAGCCCTGCTCAGCCTGGCCGAACTGGGCGACCGCGGCCCTTAGCCCGCCGGCCGGCCGGCGAGAAGGCGGGCCGCTATCCGGCGGCACCGCCAACCGCGGCCTGGTGATCCGCGTCGGCGACACCGTGCTCAGGCCGACCGCGCCCTGCTGGCGTGCTACCCACGCCCTGCTCGCGCACCTGTCGGCCGTCGGCTTCGACGGCGCCCCGCGCGTCCTGGCGGCCGGCCCCTGCACCGAGACGCTCACCTACATAGACGGCCGGGCCGCGGTCCCGCCGCTGGCGGAGGAGACGCTCACCGACACCGCCCTGGTGAGCGTGGCCGATCTGCTCCGCCGCTACCACCTCGCCGCGGCGTCCTTCGACCCGGCGGGATACTCCTGGCCCCGGCCGATCCCGGCCCAGTTCCGCACCGGCCTGGTCAGCCACAACGACGTACATCCGGCCAACCTGGTGTTCCGCGACGGCCGGGCGGTCGGGCTGATCGACTTCGACCTGGCCGGGCCCGGCAGCGCCGCCTGGGACTTCGCCGCGGCTGCGCGCTCCTGGGTGCCGTTGCAAGACGACCAGGACATCGCCGACAGCCGCCGCGGCCGTGTGTTCGAGCGGTTCCGGATCTTCCTGCTCGCCAGCGGGCTGCGCCGCGCCGACCGCCGGCACGTGGCCGAGGCGGTCGTGGCCAACCACGACTGGACGTACGCGATCGTCACCGAGGCCGCCGCCGCCGGTCATCAGGGTTTCGCCGACCACTGGCGCACCATGGCCGAGCCGGCCGCCCGGGCGCGGCGCTGGTGCCAGCGCAACCAGCGCGACCTGCTGGCCGCGGCGCGATAACCTGCGGACCGACCGGTCCTCGCGCAGCAGGATGCCGCGGATGAACGCGGCCTGGCCGGCGTGCTGCAGGCAGTCGGAGATCACGCTGACCAGCCGCACGCTCAGCGTCACCGGCGGGTCCCAGGCATCGTCCACCACCCGGGACAGGTCCGCGTCGGTGACGCCGGAGACCAGCCGGATGGTCTGCTCGTGCACCGCGTCGTGATACCCGGTGAGCACGTCCCCGGAGGAGACGGTGACCTGGGCGACCTGCTCCGAGCTGTGCCCGTACCCGATGTCGGCCGGCCCGAACGGCAGCTCGAACCGCTTGCCGTACTCGGTCCACACCTGCGGCACCCCGAACGCATCCGCCAGATGGTCGTCCTGCACCCGGGCCAGATGCCAGACCAGCCACGCGATCGAGTTGGCGTCGCGGTCGAGCCGGGCGGCCAGCTGGCTGGCGGTCAGGCCCTGCACCGCCTCGTGCACGGTCTCCTGGACGCGGCCGAAGGCGTCCGCCAGAACTTCCGCACTCGTCATCGGTTGATTCCTTCCGGTCAAAGGCAAAATTTATCCCGAACGGACCGGGTGACACGCCGTGGCACCTGGTCTCGCGCCCTGGGACGTCGTCGCTGACGGTGGTGCGAGGTACCGTTCCGACGTGCCCGCAGTTCGCAGCCGGAAGCCCCAGAAACCCAGCGCCCTCGACAGCCCCGACCCTACCGAGGCCGGCGAGGGCACGCCTAGCCTGAGCCAGGCCGTGCCGGATGTCGCCGACCTTCTCGCCGCCGCCGTCAGCGGCATCGGCGGCGCGGAACGGCCGGGCCAGGTCACGATGGCCGAGGCGGTGCGGCAGGCCATCGAGACCGGCGAGCACCTGGCCGTGCAGGCCGGCACCGGCACCGGGAAGTCCCTGGCCTACCTGGTCCCGGCGGTTTGGCACGCGCTGACCACGGACAACACGGTCGTGGTGGCCACCGCCACCATCGCGCTGCAGCGCCAGCTGATCGACCGCGACCTGCCGCGCCTGGTCACCGCCCTGGCGCCGCTGCTCGGCCGGGAGCCGTCCTTCGCCATCCTCAAGGGCCGGCGCAACTACCTGTGCCTGCACCGGCAGCGCGGCGGCGTGGCTGAGGACCCGCAGGACGCGCTGTTCGACCAGGCCGCTCTGTCCGATCAGGAGGGCGGCCCCACCTCGCCGCTGGGACGGCAGGTCAAGCGGCTGCACGAGTGGGCCGAGACGACCACGACCGGCGACCGGGACGAACTGGTTCCCGGCGTGCCCGAGGCGGCCTGGCGCCAGGTCTCGGTGAGCGCGCAGGAGTGCATCGGCGCGCAGCGCTGCCCGTTCGGCTCCCGATGTTTCGCCGAGCGGGCGCGGGACGCGGCGGCCCGGGCGGACATCGTGGTGACCAACCACGCACTGCTGGCCATCGACGCCACCTCCGACATCGATGTGCTGCCCGAGCACGACGTCGTCATCATCGACGAGGCGCACGACCTGGTGGACCGGGTCACTTCCGCCACGACGGGGGAGCTGTCCGGTCCCGCGGTGGACACGGCCGCCCGCCGCGCCGGGCGGCTGACCGAGTCCGCCGCCACCGAGGGCGCCGCCCCGGCCGTGGCCGACCAGCTGCGCCAGGCGTCGGCCGCGCTCGCCATCGATCTCGGCGACGCGCCCGCGGGCCGGATGGATGCGCTGTCCGACACGCTGGCCGCCACGCTGACGTCCGTGCAGGATGCGGCCGG
>JBKQQQ010000239.1:0-17484 GCA_052144275.1 Streptosporangiaceae bacterium | reverse complement strand
CCGAGGCGGTCAGACCGCTCGCACCTGGCGGGCGCTCATCCGACGGGCCACCTTACCGAACAGTAATAATCATACCGAACGGTCGGTAACTATCGCGCCGAGCGGAAAGCGCGCATACGGAAAGCCGAGCGGGGTGCCCGTAGCACGGAAACCAGCGGACCTCGGGCCATGAGCCTAGGGACCTTCGGCCGTGGTTACCCAACCGAACGATCGGTAGCGTCCAGCGCATCGACAGTCTCGGACTAACTGGCCAGCCGCAACCAGGCGAGAAAGAAGAGGCCCCTGCTCCGGCGCTTGGAGGCGAAACCGATGTACACATTCGCCCAGCCGCTCGGTCGAGCCCTCAGCACCGCCGCCGGATTGGTTGCCGTTGTCTGTCAGGACCGTCGCCGTAGCTATGCCGAGCTTGGCTCACGATGCCGCCGCCTGGCCGGCGCGATGCGCAAGCTCGGCCTGGCGCCGCATGACCGCGTCGGGGTCATCGCGCTCAACTCTGACCGTTACCTCGAGCTCTACCTGGGGCTCCCGGCTGCGGGTTTCGTGCTGGTCCCGGTCAACTCGCGGCTAGCTGCCGCGGAGATGCGCGCCATCTTGGCGGACGCCGGGGCGAGCGTGGTGTTCGCCGACGCCGACTACCCGGGTGCCGCGGCCGTCGGCCAGGTGCTCACGATGCCGGACGACTACGAGAACCTGATCGCCTCGGCCGGCGAGGTTCCCCTCGGCGACGGGGTGGCCGAGGACGATCTGGCTGCCCTGTTCTACACCTCCGGTACCACGGGGGCGGCGAAGGGCGCGATGCACACGCACCGGAGCCTGGTCTCCAGCGCGATGCATTTCATGGCCACCTGGCCCTTCGACCGGCAGACGCGATGGCTCGTGGCCTCCCCGATGTTCCATACCGGCGGGATACTCGCGACGCTGGCCACGGTCTGGGCCGGCGGGACCCACGTCATCATGCCCAGGTTCGACCCCGATCTGGCGGTCGACCTCATCGAGCGCGAGGCGGTCACGCACACGCTGCTCGTCCCCACCATGCTCGCTGCGGCGGCCAGAGCGCAGCTCGCCCGGCCGCGGAACGTGGGTTCGCTGCGGTACCTGAGCCACGGCGCCTCGCCCATTTCCGCCGAGACGCTCAGGCGGACCCGCCAGGCCTTCCCCGGTGCCGAGCTGCTGCACGTGTACGGCACCACGGAAACCACTCCGATCACCACGCTGCTGCCGCACGAGGAGCGCATCCTCGGCACCCCGCTCGTCCGCTCGTGCGGCCAGCCCGCCGTCGGCGTCGAGATACGGGTCGTCGGTACATCCCGGGCCGACGTGCCGCCGGGCACGGTCGGCGAGATCGCCGTGCGCAGCCCCAGCGTCATGGCCGGCTACTGGCGGAACCCGCACGCGACGGACGAGGTCATGATGCGCGGCGACTGGTACCTGACCGGCGACCTCGGGTACACCGACGACGCCTCGTACCTCTACCTGGTCGACCGGGTCAAGGACATGATCGTCAGCGGCGGCGAGAACATCTACTCCACCGAGGTGGAAGACGCGCTGGCCGCCCATCCCGCGGTCGAAGAGGCCGCCGTCTTCGCCGTTCCCGACCCGCGCTGGGGCGAGGCAGTCTACGCGGTCGTGTTCTCCCCGCGGGATGTCACAGCCGACGAGCTGGCCGCGCACTGCCGCGACCGGATCGCCGGATTCAAGGTACCCAGGTGCATCGAGTTGCGCACCGAGCCGCTGCCCAAATCGGCGGCAGGCAAGATCCTCAAGCGAGATCTGCGCGAACCGCACTGGGCCGGTCAGCACACGCAAATCTCGGGAGGCTAGCCATGCGCAGCACGATGATGGACTTTCCGCTCACGGTCGGGCACATCTTCGAGCACGGCCGGACCCTATATGCCGACAGCGAAGTCGTCACCAGCGAGGCCGAGGGCGCGCGCCGGATCGAGTTCGGGGCCCTGGCGGACCGCGCGGATCAGCTGGCGGCCGGGCTGCGCCGCCTGGGCGTCAAGCCCGGCGACCGGGTGGCCACCTTCGCCTGGAACAGCCAGGAGCACCAGGAGGCGTACTTCGCCATCCCCGGCATGGGATCGGTGATGCACACCATCAACATCCGGCTGTCGGCGGAGCAGATCCGGTACATCATCGGCCATGCCGAGGACTCCGTGATGCTCGCCGACGCCAGCCTGGCCCCGGTCCTCGGGCCGGTGCTGGCGGCCGGCGGCGATGAGCTCAAGACGCTCCGGCACCTCGTCGTGTTCGGCGAGGGCGACCGTTCCGCGCTGCCCGGGCACATCGACTACGAGGAGCTGCTCGCCGCGGAGCGGCCCGGGTACCCGTGGCCGGAGATCGACGAGCACGCGGCCGCCGCGATGTGCTACACGAGCGGGACCACCGGTTTGCCGAAGGGCGTCGTGTACAGCCACCGCTCGACGTTCCTGCACTCACTGGGGGTGTGCTCCGGCGAGGCCCTCGGGATCAGCCAGTACGACCGCCTGCTGCCGGTCGTGCCCATGTTCCACGGCAACGCCTGGGGGATGCCGTACGCCGCCTGGCTGGTCGGCGCCGACCTGCTGCTGCCGAACCGGTTCACGCAGGCAGGCCCCCTGACCCGGTTCATCGCGGCGGAGCGGGCCACCCTGGCCATGGCCGTCCCCACGGTGTGGTACGACGTGCTCGCCCTGGACCCGGGAAGCGTCGACCTGACCTCGCTGCGCATGATCATGTGCGGCGGGGCCGCTGTCCCGCGCAGCCTGATCGAGGCCTACCAGGAGCGGTTCGGCGTGCGTGTCGTCCAGGGCTGGGGCCTGACCGAGACCAGTCCGGTCGCGGCCCTGTCCTTCCCGCCCAAGCACGGTCCGGCGGAACGCGCGATGGACTACCGGGCCACCGCGGGGCGTCCCCTCGGCGGCGTGGAAGCCCGGGTCGTGGACGACGAGGGCAAGGTGCTGCCCCGCGACGGGCACGCCACCGGCGAGATCGAGGTGCGCGGGCCGTGGGTGGCGGCCGCCTACTACAAGGACCCGGCGCCGGAGAAGTTCCGCGACGGCTGGCTGCGTACCGGCGACGTCGGCCGGATCGACGCCAGGGGCTACATCACGATCAGCGACCGGGCCAAGGACGTCGTCAAGTCGGGCGGCGAATGGATCTCCACCCTGGAGCTGGAATCCGCCATCCTCACCCACCCGGCGGTCCGCGAGGCCGCGGTCATCGCCGCGCCCGACGAACGGTGGGGTGAACGGCCGCTGGCGTGCATCGCCCGCAGGCCGGGCCGGTCGGTGAGCCCGGACGAGCTCCGGGCGCACCTGTCCGGCCGGGTGGTGAAGTGGTGGCTCCCGGAACAGTGGGCGTTCGTAGACGAGGTCCCGCGTACGAGCGTGGGCAAGCACGACAAGAAGCTGCTGCGAGAGCGCTACACCGAAGGCAGCTTGAACGTCGTGGTCAGTGATGAGCCACCCAAAGCGCACCCGGCCACGTAGCTGCGTCACCTACAGGAGGGTGTCATGTCAGAAGCCGTTATCGCCGCCATCGGCCGGACGCCGATCGGCCGCGCCGTCAAGGGCTCGCTCATCGAGCAACGGCCCGACGATCTCGGTGCCTATGTCGTGGCCGAGGTGCTCAAGCAGGTCCCGCAACTGGACCGCGGACAGGTCGAGGACGTGATCTGCGGCTGCGCCCTGCCCGGCGGCGAGCAGGGGCACAACCTGGGACGGATCATCGGCATCCTGGCCGGGATCGACGCTCCGGGGACGACAGTCAACCGCTACTGCGCGTCGTCGCTGCAAGCGGTCCGGATGGCCTTCCATGCCATCAAGGCGGACGAGGGCTCCGCGTTCGTGTGCGCCGGTGTCGAGTCCAGCACCCGCTCGCCGCTCGGCCTATTCGCGGACCAGGCTGAAACGCGGAACCCTCGGCTTTTCCCCGGGAACCGGGAGGGCCTCCCCGCGGCCTACATGAACATGGGCGAGACGGCCGAGAACGTCGCCGACAAGTGCGGCATCACGCGCGAGGAGATGGACCGGTACGCCCTGCACAGTCACATGCGCGCGGTCATGGCCCGGAAGGACGGGATCTTCGCCCGGGAGATCATTCCGGTTCCGCTGCTTTCCGGCTCCACCATGACCGACGACGACGGGCCCAGGCCGGATACCACCCTGGAGAAGCTCGCCACGCTCAAGCCGGTCTTCCGCGAGGGCGGCCGGGTGACCGCCGGGAACTCGTGTCCGCTCAACGACGGTGCGGCGGCCGCCGTGGTGATGTCGCGGACACGTGCCAGGCAGCTCGGGATCGAGCCGATCGCTCGCATCGTCTCGACCGGCGTCAGCTCCCTGGAGCCCGAACTGATGGGCCTGGGCCCGATCGAGTCCAGCCGGCAGGCGCTGGCCCGGGCCAGGATGACCATCGATGACGTGGACGTGGTGGAAATCAACGAGGCCTTCGCGGCCCAGGTCATCCCGTCGGCGAGAGGGCTCGGCATCGACCCGTTCGGCGACACGCTGAACCCGCACGGCGGAGCCATCGCCCTGGGCCACCCGTTCGGCATGACCGGGGTGCGCATCCTGGCCACGCTGCTGAACGACCTCCGGACCCGCGACGAGACGATCGGGCTCGAGACGATGTGCGTCGGCGGCGGGCAGGGCATGGCGATGATCATAGAAAGGCTGTCATGACAACTCCACGCGGCAAGGCACCGCTGAAGGAAAGTAACGGGCATCAGCCGGTCACACCGGTGCGCGAGGCGCATCGCGCGCAGGCGGCGCAGGAGCATGAGGATCTCGCGGACACCGCGGCTCAGCTGACAGGCGGCGCAGAGGCGGCCCTCGGACCTGGCCCCTTCGCTGGCCTGGGCCCCCGCGAGGCCATAGGCGCACTGCGGTTCCTCGGCCAGCAGGCGGTGCGGGAGCCGCTGACGCTGGTGCGGGACACGCCCGGGACTGCCCGGGAGCTGCTGCGGATCGCGCTCGGCAAGTCGCAGGTGGCGCCGGAAAAGGGAGATAAGCGGTTTGCCGATCCGGCGTGGCGGGAGAACGCCCTGTACCGCAGGACGATGCAGACGTATCTCTACTACGGGTCAAGGGTCGACCCCTTCATCGACAGTCTCGGCATCGAGGGCGTGAACCGCGAGCGGGCGCGCTTCGGGCTGGTCTTGCTCCGGGAGGCGCTGGCACCCACCAACTTCTTCCTGACCAATCCCGCGGCCATCAAGCGCTATATCGACACCGGCGGCGTCAGCATCGGCCGCGGGATGGCCAACATGGCCGGGGACATGCTCCGCAACCACGGCATGCCGTCGATGGTCGACCGCAGGCCGTTCAAGGTAGGCGAGACCATCGCGGCGACGCCCGGCGCGGTCGTTCACAGGACCGAGGTTTTCGAGCTGATCCAGTACACCCCGCAGACCGACATCGTCTACCAGCGCCCCATACTCATGGTGCCCCCGCAGGTGAACAAGTACTATGCGCTTGACCTCTCACCAGGCCGCAGCCTGTACGAATACCTGCTCAAGCGCGGCATCGGCGTGTTCGGGATAAGCTGGCGCAACCCGACAGGGGCGCAGCGCGACTGGAATTTCGACACTTATACGCGGGCGACGATCGAGGCGATCGACGTTGCCCGCGAGATCTCCGGTTCGCCGGATGTGAACATCATGGGCGGCTGCCTGGGCGGGATGACGGCCGCGATCACGCAGGCGCACCTCACCGCCCTAGGGGAGAACAAGGTTCACTCTGCGACGATGTTCGTCACCCTGCTCGACTGCGAGTCTGACGGGCGGATGTTCCTCTTCTCGACCCCGCAGTCCCTCGCGATCGCCAAGAAGGTGTCGCTCCGCAGCGGGGTGATCGACGGCTGGCAGATGTCGCAGATGTTCGCCTGGCTGCGCCCCAACGACCTGGTGTGGAACTACTGGGTGAACAACTACCTGCTCGGCCAGGACCCGCCGGCCTTCGACATCCTCGCCTGGAACGCGGATACGACCCGGCTGACGTGCGGCTTTCATCACCAGCTGCTCGACATGGTGGCCACCAACCAGCTCGTGCACCCGGGTGCCCTGAAGGTCCTCGGCACGCCGATCGACCTCTCCCGCATCACCTGCGACACGTACGTGGCGGCCGGGATGACCGACCACATCACGCCGTGGCAGACCTGCTACCGGACCACCCAGATGGTCTCCGGCCGTTCTCAGTTCGTCCTGTGCTCGAGCGGTCACATCCAGACCGTGGTGGCGGACCCGAAGCACCGCGGGCTCGGATACTACCTCAACCCGGAGACGCCACCCGATGCCGAGCAGTGGATGGCGGGCGCCGAGCGGCACGAGGGCTCCTGGTGGGAGCACTGGGTGGGCTGGCTGGCCGAACGCTCCGGCGAGCAGATCGCGGCACCCCGGTCCATCGGCAGCCGCCTCTTCCCGGCGAAGGAAGCAGCCCCAGGCAGTTACGTACATCTGTGAAGCGTGCCCAGCGGGCGCCCTTCTCCGGGCGGCCGTTAGCGACGACGGCCGGGGCTGGCCTGGTGCAGGCGCCACCAGGTCAGCCCCGCGAGAACCGCGGTGAGCGCCAGCTGCATCGCCATGTCCAGGAGCCAGATGTACGGGCTGTGCCGCCACAGCGGATCCGGCGTATTGCCCGGAGGCGGCGGGGTGACCTGGTTCAGGTTCACGGTGGACGCGGCGGCAGCGAAGCCCCACCGAGAGGGCGAGAGCCAGGAGAGCTGTCCGAGGCCGGCCATGCCGTTGAGACGGAAGACTCCGCCACTCAGGACGACTTCGGCCAGGACCGTCACCACCAGCAGCGGCATCGTCTTGTCCGAGGAATTGACCACCGCCGAGATCAGCAGCCCAGCTGTCATCGACGCGATCGCGAGCACGGCTATCCCCAGCATGAGCTCCACGAGCGGAGCGTCCGTCAGGAAGGCTCCATGGCTGGGCAGCGGCCGCCCGGCCAGGCCTATCAGCACGAGCACCACCGCCTGCACCGCGCTGATCAAGCCGAGGACCGTGAGCTTGGAGGCCAGGTAGGCGCCTGGCGATAGCCCGGCCGCTCGTTCCCGGTTGTAGATCGGACGTTCCTTGACCAGTTCCCTGACGCCGTTGGCCACGCCGATGAGGCATGCGCCCATGACCAGGATCAGCAGGACTTGTATCGCGTTGCCGTTGCTCGTCCCGGTCAGCCCGCCCGGGTCCGGGATCGCCCTGACCAGGCCGCCGAGAATGATCGGCAGCAGCGCGAGCACACCCACGTAGTTGCGGTCCGAGGCGATGACCGCCAGATACCGCCTGACGAGGGTGGACAGCTGCGCGAGCCGGTTGGAGGACTTTGGCGGGGGCGGGGCCTCCCGGACGGCTGCCGCTGACGGGTGTCCGGCCGCCGCTGGCGCCGTCATGTAGCGGGCGAAGTACGCCGAGCGCCCGTACTCCCCGGCCCAGTCCCGGTCTGGTTCGGCCTCGAACGCCCGGAATACCTGCGCCCAGCCGGGCTGGCGGAAATGGCGCAGCCCGTCGGCGGGAGACCCGAAATAGGCGACCTTTCCGCCCGGCACGAGCACGAGCAGCCGATCGCAGACGTTGAGGTTCGCGACGCTGTGGGTGACCACGATAACCGTCCGCCCGTCACGGGCCAGGCCGGACATCATCTCCATCACCGACATGTCCAGGCCGGGGTCCAGGCCGGACGTGGGCTCGTCCAGGAACAGCAGCGAAGGCTTCGTCAGCAGCTCAAGGGCGACGTTGACGCGCTTTTGCTGGCCGCCGGAAAGAGAGGACGTGCGCGTATCGGCGTGCGCCGTCAGCGACAGCTCGCCGAGCACCTCACCGATCCTTCGCGTCCGCTCGGCCGGGCTGGTGTCGCGCGGGAACCGGAGTTCGGCCGCATACCCCAGCGCCCGGTGCGCGGACAATTGCGTATGCAGGATGTTCTCCTGGGGCACTAGGCCGATCCGGTGCCGCAGTTCGGAGTAGTTGGCATAAAGATCGCGCCCGTCATACAGCACCGAGCCAGCGGTGGCTGGCCGCATGCCGGTCAGCGCGCCGAGCAGGGTCGACTTGCCTGCGCCGCTTGGCCCGATCACGCCAAGCAGGCACCGCTCGCCAAGCGGGAAGCTGACGTCGCCCAGCAGCACCTTGCCGTTGGGCAGCGTGACGGTGAGTCCGCGGGCGTCGAGGGAGATGTCACCGCCGTCGACGAACTCTTGCAGCTCGTCTCCGACGAGACGGAAGGTAGCAGGACCGATGCCGACGACGTCGGCTTCGGTCACCGTGCCCTTGGTGATCCGCTGGCCGTTCAGGAACGTGCCGTTGTGGCTGCCTAGGTCCGCGATCTCGTACTCGCCTCCGGGCAACCTGCGCAGCTCTGCGTGACGGCGCGAGACGCCCAGATCCGCCACCACGATGTCGTTATCGCCGGCGCGGCCGATACGCAGCACCTTGGCGGGCAGCCGCATGACGGCGCTCGGGAACCGGTCGCCCGCCGTCCGCTGGGCAGACCAGACGGCCGTAGCGGACGGTTGCGCCGGGGCACCGCGATCCGGCGTGTCCGTGATCGAGCAGGAGACGACCGGGCCCGCCTCCGGGTGGCCGAGCCGGACCTGGCAGGAATCCGTGATGTCGAGGCGCCGTACCCGCTGGCCGGCGGCGAACGTGCCGTTGGTGCTCTTGACGTCCTCGAGCAGCCAGTGGCCGTCCGCTACCTTCAAGACCGCGTGCCGCCAGGAGACCAGTGGCTCATCGACCACGATGTCAGCCGCCGGATCGCGGCCAATCCAGTAGGCGGGTCCCGCCTGCAGCGTCCGGCCGGAACCCTGCGCTCGCACCACAAGCGGCGGGGCGGCCCCATAGGAGGCACCGTGGGAGGCGTCATGGGAAAGAGCGTCCTCGGCGGTCATCTGCTCACCCTCTTTATCGGTCGAGGTTGCGCTGGCCACACCACGGTTGGTGGCACGTTCCTTATTGTCATCCGCTCAGGCTCACGGTTACCAGGTCCCGGTCGATCGGAGCGACCTAGCGCCGGTGGGCGTAAGTCCGGGCGGTCGGCTCATTCCGGCCGACGACGCCTGTCCCAGTCGGGGCCAGCATGCGATAGAGGGACTCCCACTCGCCCAGCCAGCGCTGTCGCTCATGGCCGCTGATGATCCGCAGGCTGCCCGCGGACATCCTGGCGCGCAAGCACGGGTCGGAACACAACAGGTCCAGGTAGGCCGCTACCTCGGCGGCGTGCCCGGGACGGGCCAGGAACCCGTTGTACCCGTGGCGGACCAGTTCCCCGAGGGCGTAGGCGTCAACGGCTACCACGGGCAGGCCGGTGGCCATCGCTTCCATCGTGGTGAGGCTCTGCAACTCCGCCTCGGACGCGATGGCGAAGACGTCGGCCAGCCGGTACAGGCCGGGAAGATCGGATCCGGGGACGAAGCCAAGGAACCGCACCTTCCCGGCGAGGCCAAGCCGCTGCGCCTGCGCTCGCAGCCTGCCCTCGTCCGGCCCGGTGCCGATCATGGCGATCTGCGTGTCCTGGTTCTTGGGTCCCAGCCTGGCCGCCGCGTCCAGCAGGACGTCCGTGCGCTTTTCCGGGCTGAGCCTGCCGACCGACAGGATCAGCGGTCGGCCGGCGGGCAGTCCGTAGCGATGCCGGATCCGGGCATCGGCCGGGCCTGGCGAGTACGCGCCCAGGTCGACTCCGTTCGACAGGACCCCGGACGGCACGCGCAGCCCTCGCTCGCGCAGCAATCCCAGTGCAGTCGCGGTGGGCGCGGTGACATAGCTGCATTTGTTCGAGAACCCGACGACGTGACGATAGAAAAGGGCGTCAAGGGCTCGTGATCGCGGAGCCGTGGATGGGCGGACGTTGGCCGGCAGGTAGTGGTTCGTGTAGACCACCGGAACGCGCCGCCGGCCCGCCCCGATCCGGGCCATGACCCCGAGCGTCACCGGGGAATGAATGTGGGCCACGTCGGGCGCGAACGAGGCGATCAGCTTGCCTGCCGCAGAGGCCGGAAGGCAGCCCAGCCGCATACCTTCGTACCACGGCCAGCGCAATGAGCCGCGATACGTGACGCTCACCTGCTCGGCGGTGACGACCCGGCCACGCCAGCCCGGGCTGGGCACGACCAGTGCCACTTGGTGTCCGCGCTTGGCCAGGCCCCGCGCGAGTTCCCTGGTGACTGTCGGAACACCGCCGACCATGGATTCGTACTGGTCAGTGACCACCATGATGCGCATCTTGATCACCGCCCGGTCCGTCGCACATAAAGCCACACGGCCAGTGGCGTCATCGTGGCGAGCAAGGTCAGTGACCACAGCGCCGACGCCAGCTCGGGGTGCTGCATCGGCCAGGAATGGATGGCGGCGGCAGGATCGGGATTCCCGAGCAGCTGGCGGCAGGCGGCAGCGAGCACGCTGACGGGATTCCAGTTCGCGATGCCGCGCAGGACGGCGGGCAGGCTGGTCGTGGATATGAAGGCGTTGGAGGTGAGCGACAGCGGCACGATCACGGTCAGCCCCACAGCCTGGGCCGATTCCGGTCCCCGGGCGATCAGGCCGACGCATGCCCCGGCCCACGCGGCGGAGTACGCGAAGAGCAGCGCGAGCACAATCGCGAGGAGAATGTCGGCGAGGCCGGCGTGAATTCGCCAGCCCACGGCCAAGCCGCCCACTACGGTAACCGTGACGCCGACCAGGGTCATGACGAGATCGGCCAGGGTGCGGCCGCCGATGACGGCTGCGCGCGACATCGGCAGCGAACGGAAACGGTCGATGAGGCCGGTGGACAGATCGACGGCGAGCCCGATCGCCGCCCCTTGGGCCGTGCCCCCCATGTTCACCGCGACGATGCCGGCGATGAGGTAATCACGGTAGTTGCCGTGCCCCGGGAGGCTGATGGCGCCGCCGAACACGTAGCTGAACAGGAGAACGAAGGTCAGCGGCTGAACGGTGACGTTCAGCAGCTGCTCCGGGGTAGTCGCGATCCGCGCCAACGTGCGCCAGGTCAGCACCCACACGTCGCTGAGCGCCCAGCGCAGGCGATCTAGCCAACCCTGGCCGACCGCCTCCGGAGCCGACCAGGCCAGGTCCGGGTCGGCAGGCTCAGGGCCATGAAGATCAGGCGGCCTGCAGACCACGGTGCTCATGCCGCCACCGGACCGGTAAGCGAGGCAAACACGTCATCGAGAGAAGGCTGCCGAACGGCGATGTCGTCGACGTCTATCCCCGCCGCGTCGAGCACCCTGACGATCTCGGTGACCAGCCCGGGACGCGGGATTACGGGAACGTCCAGCCCGCGGTGTCCGGCCAGCCGACGGACGGGACCGGCCGCGTAGCCGGAGATCTCTTCGGCCACGCGGGTCAGCGACACGGTTGCAGGCACGGTCAGCCGCAGGCGCGAGGTTCCGACCCGGGCCTTGAGCTCGGCCGGGCTCCCCTCGGCCGTGACGCGGCCGCCGTCAATGACGCAGATCCGGTCGGCCAGGCGGTCGGCCTCGTCCAGGTACTGGGTGGTCAGCAGCAGCGTGGTACCGGCGCCGACAAGCTCGCCGATGATGCCCCACAGGGTCAGCCTGCTCTGCGGATCGAGTCCCGTCGTCGGCTCGTCGAGGAACAGGACACTGGGCTGACCGAGCAGGCTCGCCGCCAGGTCCAGTCGGCGCCGCATGCCTCCGGAGTAGGTACGGACGGGCCGGTCAGCGGCCCGTTCCAGATCCAGTGTGGCCAGCAGGCTAGCGGCCCGCCGTCTGGCTTCCCGCCGGGCGAGCCGGCTCAGCCTGCCGATCATGACGAGGTTGGCGCGGCCGGTCAGGCACTCGTCCACGGAAGCGTACTGCCCGGACAGACCGATGCGCCGACGCACGGCGTCGCTCTCTGCGACAACGTCGTGGCCGGCAACCCTAGCCCAGCCGGCGTCGGGGCGCAGCAGCGTACTGAGCACTCGTACCGCTGTCGTTTTTCCCGCCCCGTTGGGCCCGAGCAGGCACATAGTGGTCCCGGCCGGGACCGTCAGGTCTAGGCCGGTCAGAGCCTGCGCGGAGCGATACGACTTGACCAGGCCATGGGCTTCGATCATCACGGATGTACGCATGACTGCTTCCTCATCCCGCCAACGAGTAGTCCGCAGCGGGCTGCGGTTGGGTCGCAACTGGACCGGACCGAGTCAGGCGCCCGGTGGCCACGGTAGACAGCAAGCTGCTCAGGGCCGAGGCTCCGTGTTCCCAGCTGGCGGCCGCCGCGGCGGCGTTACCGGCCTCAGTCAGCCGATCGGCCAACGCCGCGTCGCAGAGCAACGCCGTGATGGCCGACGCCCAGCCGGCCACGTCCCGGGGCGGCACCGTAACGGCCGCCGACCCGGCCACCTCGGCCATGACCCGGATGTCGCTCATCACGACGGGCACGCCAGCTGCCATGGCTTCGAGCACCGGGAGACCGTATCCCTCGGCGAGGGAAGGAAAGGCGAATACCGACGCGGCCCTGTACACGGCAGGCAGCCACTCATCGGCCACGTCAGGCACCAGCTTCACCCTGGATCCCAAGCCCAGCTCGGCGATCAGACCGGGCAGCGGGTCACGGAAGCTGGGGTCGGGGCTACCTACGATGACGAGCCCCACGTCACGCGGAACAGCGGCCATCGCCTGCACCAGGACCTCGTGATTCTTGTGCGGGCGGTGCGCGCCGACCGCGAGAATGAACGTCTCAGGCAGCTGGTAGCGATCTCGCGCCGCGGCCACGGCGGTCGCGGTTACCCGCCTGAATGGCCTGATGTCGACTCCGTTCGGTATCAGCGTGGGGTTCGGCGCGGCGGGATAGTGGCGGCGGATATCGTCCAGGCTGGCCCGGCTGGGCGCCGTCATCACGGCTGCCCGCCGCAGCGCCATCTTGGTGACCGTTCTGGTCGCGGCCTGGCGGAGCCAGTTGCCCGCGAAGCCCACATTGCTCTCGATCGTGCAGTCATGAAGCGTCACCACGAACGGGCACGGCCGTACGAGCGGGGTGAACGTCGGGTACGGGACGTACAAGACGGCCGCACCGACCGCGCGGATCAGCCTGGCCAGCTCCCAGGAGCGGTGTTGCGCGAAGACCGTGATATCCGTACCGATCAAGTCCGCGTGGGCCGGCAGCTCAGACAGCGGGAAGATCTGCTCATGACGAGGGTTGGCGAGCACTCGCAGCGTCAGGCCGTCTTCCGGCTCGCTCATGTGCTCTACCAGCTTCATCACCGACCGGGCGAGCCCGTGAGCACCGGGCAGCGCGTTCACCCGCGCGTCGATGAGAATCGAACGACGACCACCCGCCATATGTCCCACCCCGCCCTGATCGTAGCCTGTTCGCACCCGTTTTTACCTGGATATTCGCCCTGTCGGGCGGGTGCGCTGTCCAGGCGAAGTTACGCGGGACCGCAGGGGGAATCGCGAGATGCCCGAGGGGAATCGCCAGGGGAAAGGCTGGCAGTACCATCACCTCTTCGGGCTGTCCTCCAGGTACTCAAGGAACAGCGCCGGAACGCCGAGGACGAAGGTATGCGCCTCGTGAGTGAGGCGGAGACCGCGCGGATCCCAGCTGAACTCCCAATCGTGGGTGTCGATCAGATGCGTGACCGTCCTGATCAGCGCCTCTTCCCGCAGCTGGCGGGTGAAGTCCGGTGAGTCACTCTCGAGGGCGACTTCGTACGTCAGCCGGTCTCTATCCAGCTGGCTGAGCTCCTCGATCCGCGCATCCACCGCTAGCGCCACGGGCGCGAGGTACAGATCGGTTAGGTCATGCGGTCTGGTGGCCATGAGCACCTCCGTGCACGGAAGAACAACAGCAAGACTTATGTTGCCGAAATGGGCGCTCCGGCCGTAGTGCCAAAGGTCCCAAGGCCGGAGCCATTCCGGGCTCGTACCACGCCGTGCAATGGCTGGTGGGCAGGATGTCACGTATCGTACAGGCGGGTCCTTCCCGAGCCGGCCTGCCGCGGCGGCCCGAACCCGAGCAACCCCAGGAGAGAGATGCCCAAACGGTTTCGTCCCTACGGCTCAGCCGTGGACGCCGAGTCTGCTGCACTCGGCCGGGGCCGACCGAGAGCCGGAGGCGAGCTGATGAGCGACCTGGCCAGCACGATGACGGTGCCCGAGATCGCCAGCCAGGTCGCCGAGGCGGTCCGCGAGCTCAGCGACCTGACCAGCGACGGCACCGGCTTCGCGAGCCTGGACGACATCCGCGAGGTCATCGCGAGCCTGGAACGGATGGGGCAGGACCTGCCGCGGCTGGCCGAGCAGCTCGCGCGGATCCTGGTCGTGCAGCGCGAGGACGGGCAGATTACGCAGAGCCCGGGCCAGGACCCCGACTTCTGGGTCGTCGAGGTGGTCCAGGCGCTCGCGGCCGCGGGCCAGGCGGCCGACATGATGACCGCCGCCCTGACCCAGGCCCGCCGGACAGCGGGCGAGCTTAAGCCGGCGCGTTAGGGCCAGCGTGGCCTATATGACCACGGGCCTATCCCGGAGCTCATCGCGGCGGCCCGACTGCTGGCGGTAGGGCACTACCTGGCCGGCCGTTGGCGCTGGCGGCGGGCGGCCCACTGGCCGCCGGGGGCGCTGTGCGTCCCGGCCGGCGCCGGGCCGACCAGCCACGGCTGAGCTGCTGGCGCACTGCCACCGCCAGCGGCCAGGCCGGGCTCCGCGGCCAGCTGGGCCAGCAGGCAGGCGATCTCAGCCGCCGCCCCGGGCCGGCTGAGGCTGGCTGAGGCGGCCCGCATGGCGGCGAGCGCGGCCGGGTCACGGCGCAGCCGGCCGACCTCGGCGACCAGGTCGCGCAGCCGCGGGGCGTACCGCCCTGCTCCTGCGCTGACCACCATGTCCGCGTTGCCGTCCTCGTTGCCCGGGACGCAGGAGGTGAGCACCAGGGGCACGGCACAGCAGGTGGCCTCGGCGATCGTGCTCGGCCCCGCCTTGCCCACGACCACGTCGGCGCAGCGCAGCCAGTCCGCCATGTTGCTGACGAACCCGCGCACGGCCAGGCGGCCGCCCGCCCGCGCCGCCAGGCGGCCCAGCCTGCGCTGCAGCACGCGGTTGCGGCCGCAGATGACGGCCACCTCCACGTCGTCCAGGTGGCGCAGGACCGCGGCGGCGCGCCGGTAGAGGCCGCCGGAACCCTCGGCCCCGCCGGTCAGCACGACCAGGAACGGGCGGCCCGCCAGGCCCAGTGACCGCCGCAGGGCCAGCCGCTCCACCTCCACCGCGGGTGCGGAGACGAACTCGGCGGCGACCGGCAGCCCGATCTCCAGGTAGCGTCCCTCGGGTATGCCGTCCTCCGCGCAGGACCGGGCGACCTGCGCCGAGGGCGCGATGATGCGGTCAACCGCAGGGTCGCGCCAGGCCAGGTGCGCGGAAGCCAGGTCGGTGATGACGGTGACCACTGGCGCGCCGGGGACGGTGCGGTCCCGGGCGCGCACGGCGGGCCCCGCGGTGAACCCGTGGAAGGCAGCGATCACCGCCGGGCGGTGGGCCGCCACCGCCTGCGCGACACTACGGTTCACCGGCCGGAACAGCGTCTGTTGGTACCAGCGGAGGACGCGCGGTGAGCTGAAACCGCGGAAGAGCAGGCCCCACAGCCACGGGGTCAGGCGGATGCCGGGACCGTACAGGGCGGTCTGCCAGCGGAGCATCAGGGGAGCACCCGGGCCGCGCAGGGCGTCGTGAATGACGGGCGCGAAGCGTCCCGGATAAGCGCGGCCGAGCGCATGGGCGACCGCCTGGGCCGCGCTCCGGTGGCCGCCCCCCGTGCCGCCGATCAGGAAGAGCAAAGGCAGCGGTGCCTCGTCCGGGCTGTGCCAGGCCGAGTCCCCTGTACTGGGCAATAGACGTTCCTCCGGGATGGTCATGATGAGCGGTCCGCTGGCCCCACCGCGGCCAGCAGCCCGTACAGGCCGGGCAGGTCCGCGCCGGGAACGAAGCCGAGGAAGCTGCGCATCACAGACGGGTACTCCCTCCCGATGGCACCCGATGCCATCAGCGCAACCGGGGCAGGCACCGGGCGTCAGGACGGCTTTGCGGCCTCAATACTAGCTTCGGGTGGATGGGCACGGGGTACATGAGCACTGGCCGGTGAGGGCCGCCCTGGGCGCCTGCTCAGGGCTGCTCAGCCTGGCTCGCTGGCTGCGGCCAGCTTGCGGATCAGCTCGGCCACGACGTCGGGCGCCTCCAGCGGGGTCACGTGCCCGATGCCAGGCAGTTCGGTCACCCCCTCGCAGCGCGGCAGCAGCCGGGCGATCCGGCTGGCCTGCACCGGCGGGGTGAGCCGGTCGGCGGTGCCCACCAGCACGTGCGTGGGCACGTCTAGGGCGCTTACGCCGGCCGTGACGTCCAGGCTGGCCAGGATGCGCCCCCAGGAACCGCGGGCCCGGCGGTCACAGGCCTGGATGATGGCCGCGTTAACGGCTTCTACCTCGGCAGGCGCGTCCGGGCCGAGGGTCAGATAACTGAGCAGCATCCGGCTGAGGTAGCTGACCGGGCCCGGGCCCAGCGGGACCGCCGATCCCAGCAGCCGGTTCTGCAGCGCCACCAACGGCGGGATGGAGCCGGTGAACGGCAGGTAGAACCCCTCGGCGAAGAGGTTGGACGCGCCCGTGGAAGCTAGCAGGGCTCCGCTGGTGCGGCTGAGCACCCAGTCCTGCAGGGCAACGGCCATGACCACCATCCCGCCCATGCTGTGCCCGGCGAGCACAGCTTTCTGCCCGGGCCGCAGCGCCCAGTCCAGGACCGCTGCCAGATCGCTGGCCAGCGCCTTGATGCTGTATCCGTCACATCCGGGGGTGCCGCTTGCGCCGTGCCCGCGCTGATCGTAGACGACCACCCGGATCTCATCGCGCAGGGCCCGGATCACCGGCGCCCAGCTGGGGATCGAGCAGGTCCATCCGTGCAGCAGCACCACGGTCGGGGTGGCGGGGTACTGCGGCCCGTGCAGCTCGACGTTCAGCCGGATGCCATCGGCGGAGGTGATCCACTGCTGCTGGGCGGGCTCCGGCGGCTTGAGCGATTCTGTGAGCGACTCCGGCGACACGCTCATCTCAACGCCTCGGCGGGCAGGCTCCGGTGCGGGCTCACGCCGACCGGCATAGCGACCTGCGCCGGATGGGCTTCTCGCCGACGAGACCGCCGCCCTGCACAGCCTGCTCATAGAGCTCTTCGCTCTGAGCGATCCAGAGAATGGCTCGCCCGGTGTTGCTTGGCAGCCACTCGGTCAATGCCTCCGTGGCGGTGCGTGTCTTGCCCGCACCCGCGGGAAGCGTCGGGATGCGGCGGTTGGTTCCCGGCTCAGCGCCGAACACCTGCAGCACGGCATTGCGCAACTCATCCTGAAAGTCCTCGAGCTGCGGTTCTGCATCGGGGTGATCATACCTGTCCGTTCGCCGTAGGGACATGATTGAAAGCTGCGAGACCCATGCGATGCGACAGTTTGTCGCAGAGCTTTCAATGGCAATAGCCCGCGCCGGACATGGGCGCATTGATTTGTGTCGACTGGTAAGCCAGGCGCTACGT
>JBKQQQ010000238.1:0-4261 GCA_052144275.1 Streptosporangiaceae bacterium | reverse complement strand
GACGCCGAGACGGTGACCGGTGGTCCGCCCGTCCTCGAGAATCCGCATCTTGATGGGGCCGAGCTGGATGGCCTCGCCACCGTCTGGCGCTACCACGGAAACCTGTGTCATCGATCCGCTCCTTTATGAGAGTTAACTCTCATGAGAGTAGCGTGCTCGCACCCTATTGTGCAAGTAAACTCTCATGAGTAAGGTTTGCTAGCACGAACGGCTCGGCCCGGCCGTCGTGGTGACCGGCGAGGTCACCGGCGGCCGCGGGAACCAGAAGATCCGCACCCGCCGGGCCATTATCGACGCGTGCCGGGACCTGGTGCGGTCCCCGGCGCGATGGTGCTCCCGCAGCCAGCTAGGCCCGCGACCAGGACCGCAGTCGTCGCAGCGGCGACGGTCAGGCGCCGCTTTCTGGTGAACATGACGATCACCTCGGATCTGAGGGCACAATCCACCAGATTCCACTATGCGCGGACGCGACGAAAAAAGAATGAGGCAAATGACCTTACGGCGAGGGCAATTAGTCCTTTATTTCGACCGCCGCAGGAAACGTGCAGGTGGCCGAGACGGGAAGCCTGACCCGTTCGGGATAATTGGTCTTAAATGTCAGTGATGCGCAGGCCGGCGTGAGCCTTGTACCGGCGATTGATCGAGACCAGGTTGGCGGTCAGGGCCTCGACCTGACCGCAGTTGCGCAGGCGGCCCGCGTAGATGCCGCGTACGCCCGGGATCCGCGCCGCCAGCGCCTGCACCAGGTCGGTGGCCTGCCGGTCGTCGCCGAGCACCAGCACGTCCAGGTCGATGGTGTCGATCTCGGGGTCGAGCAGCAGGACCGCGGACACGTGGTGGAACGCCGCCACCACCGTGCTGCCGGGCAGCAGCGCCGCGGCCTGCTCGGCCGCGCTGCCCTCGGCGACCTTCAGCGGATAGGCACCGCGCTGGTCGAAGCCGAGCGGGTTCACGCAGTCCACCACGATTTTGCCCGCTAGTTCGGCCGCCAGCCCGGACAGCAGTTCGCTGTGGCCCTCCCAGGGCACCGCGGCGATCACCACGCCCGCCTCGCGGGCGGCGTCGGCGTTGGCCAGGCCCCGGACGTTGTGTCCGATCTCCTGCCCCATCTGCTGTGCCGTGGCGTGCGCGCGCTCATGGCTGCGGGACCCGATGATCACCGGGTGCCCGGCCAGCGCGAACCGGCGGGCCAGGCCTCGCCCCTGATCCCCGGTGCCGCCGAGGATGCCGATGACGAGTCCGTCGACGGACGGCGTTTCGCGCTCAGTCATGGATTGCATCCTGTCAGATGGCTGTCTGGCAGAGGCGACCGGTACCTGCGCGTTCGCTGGGATCGCGACTGTCCGTGCGGATTTGGCTGCGCGGACGAACATTTGGGGGCACCATAGATACGTGGACGCGAACCAGGTGACCACGCTCCGTGCGCTCCTCGCCCCGACCGGATGGCTCGAGCGGACTCGAGCGTTCGCGCAGGGACTGCGCAAGGCCACTCGCTCGCAAGGCGGGCTCTTGCTGGTCGGCACCCCGGACGAGGAGCCCTGGCATCTCACTGCTCACCTGGACGAGGAGAGCAGGCTGTCCGGGATTCCCGAGCTGATGCCCACGCTCGTCCGCTGGCGGGTCCCCGACGGTGCGCCGTCGCACCTGCGGGTCGGTCTCGAGCGGCTGGAAGCCGCCCGGCGAGGTGAGACGCTGTTCGTCGTGTCACCGTCGACCGCGCCGGTCCCGCTGCTCGAGCGGGTCAACGACGCGCGGCGGACCGGAGCCACCATCTTCGCGCTCGACCAGGGCGATCCTGAGCTTGACGCGCTGGCCCACGAGTCGATGGCGATCCGGGCAGGCGTCGACGCGGTGTCGTTCGGCGGCGCGCAGCACCTGATCAGCTCGTCGGTCGGCGAGATCGGGGCGGCCGAGCGCTTCGAGCGCGGGGAGTTCGGCGTGGCCAGCGCCGATGCCCGTATCCCGCAGCCGGGGATGACCGGATACCAGCGTTACCGGCCGGGCATGCGGGGCCTGCGGGACCGGGTGGCGCGCCTGCTGGACGCGGTGAGCGGCCCGACCGGCTCCTAGGAGTCCAGGGTCAGCACCATCGTCGGGCGCTCGATGATGTGGTCGGGGCGCAGCGGGCGCACCGCCGTGCCGATGGCGAAGAACTCGGTGGTGTGCGAACCCCAGGTGTGGCTGTGCTGGCGGAGCTGGACGCCGACGATGCCTTCCGCGTGCAGCGCCTCGGCTTCGGCTTGCATCCGGCTCATCGCGAGCTCGCGAGCGTCGTACAGGGCCTGGGTGAACTGCTCGATCTCCACGTTCTTGCCGATGTTGCCCATCTTGGCGCCCATCCGCTGGTGCGCGATGTGGTACACACACGAGCCCATGACCATGCCGAGCGGGGCGTAGCCGGCCCGGATCAGCGTCCAGAAGTCCTGGCCGGACAGGTCCGAGGTGAACGGCTGGTTCTTGTTGTTGCGCCAGTTGTCGACCCCGCCGCCGCCCGCGCCTTCTTCGGCCTTGACCGCCGTGCCGACCGCGATGAACTCGGCAATGTCCGCGCCGAACTCCTTCAGCTCCACGTCCAGCCGGACACCGACGATGCCGTCGGCGTGCAGGGCATCCGCTTCGGCTTCCATCCGGGTCATGGCCAGCTCACGCGCGTGGTACATGGCCTGGGAGAGCACGTCGAGCTCCTGGTTGCGGCCCCAGCGGCCGACCTGCAGCCCGACGTGGTAAATCGAGCTGCCCAGGACCAAGCCGAGCGGCCGGAACCCCGCCTCGCGGACCAGCAGGAACTCGTTGACCGACAGGTCGGAGGTGAAGATCGACCCGGGCCGGCCGGGCTGCAGTTCAGCCAGCCGCCGCATGGCATCGTGCGGAACGCCCGCGGCATCGAGTTCGGTCGCGATGTTCCCCTGATCGGTCATGGTCTCTCCTAGATCCTGATCCTGGCGGCCTGGCGGCGCTGGGGGTCGAGGGACATGACGGCCAGCGTCGGTCCGCTGTGCCGCTGTTCCGCGTCGCTGAACCTGACGATCGCGGTGCCGATGGTGGTGACCTCCACGATGTGGTCGCGGCGGCCCTCCTGCACCGGGCATTCGCGTTCCCGCACGTGCATCTCCATGTCGGCGATCACCACGCCCTCGCCGCCGAGCCGCGTGACGTCGCGTTCCAGCTGCAGCCGCGCGTCGTGCCTGGCGTCGTTGACGAGTTCGGTGTAGCCGACCACCTCGGCGTTCCCCGCGCCCCAGCGGGTCTGGCCGACGGTCAGCCAGTCATCGTGCCGGGAACCGATCGAGATGCCGAGCGCGAGCCCGGCGGGCACCCAGCCCTTCATGATCAGCTTGGTGAAGTCCTGGCCGGACAGGTCGGAGGTGAACGGCCTCTTCGGGCGGCCGCCGCGGGAGGCCCAGGCGGACACCGGCGGCATGCCGGGGGCGCGGATGGCGGTGCCGATCGCCTTGAACTCAAGGCCGCCGGCGGGGAAGCCGCCGATGGTCAGCCGGACGCCGACCACCCCGTGGCCGCCCAGTTCCTCGCACTCGGCGGTCATCCGGTCCAGGGCCTTGTGCCGCGCTTGGTACATCGCCTGGACCAGCGGCCCATACGAGCCGAAGCCGCCCCGGCCGGACACCTGCGTAGTGGTCCGGGCCGGGACATAGCCCCAGGACCCCCAGGCGCCCGGGCAGTTGTAGCCGCCGGTGTAGCCGATGTTGTAGACGCAGGCACCGAGGACCTGCCCGACCGGCTCGAAGCCGACGCTGCGGATCGCGGCGAACTCATCGGCCGTCAGTGCCGAGCCCCAGGTGCCGCTACGCCGGATTTCCGCCATCCGGGCCTCGGCCACGGCCGGCAGTTCTTCGCTCACGCCACTAGCCTAGTATTTTTCCGGGACTAATCCTGCGCGTCCCATTCCTCGTTTCGCCGCTGCACCGTTTCCAGCGCGTGAGCGGCCGCTTCCCGGGTGGGATAGGGACCGAGCCGGTCCTTGCCCGGGCAGGGACTGTCGTCGTCCTCCACGGTGTGATGTTTCAGGCAGAACCACCATCGCTGTTCGTTCTCCATGCACATTAGACTCCCAAAGCATGGCGACAGTGCTTCATCCGGGCCGGCTTTCCCCCACCCGCCAGGTCCCCGCGGAGATCACGCGGCCGGAGTACGTGGGCAAGAAGCGTCCTAAGACCGGGGAACCGGACGTCAAGACGCCGGAGATCATCGAGCGGATGCGGGTGGCGGGCAAGCTGGCCGCCCAGGCGCTGGAGGCGGTCGG
>JBKQQQ010000237.1:0-4883 GCA_052144275.1 Streptosporangiaceae bacterium | reverse complement strand
ACGGGGCACCGTACCTGACGCTTGCACCTGACAGCCGTCAAGCACCGGTTCGGTCTGACTTCCTACCGGAGCGTTGGAAAAGGCTGCGCAGCGGTCGCGGATCAAGTCCAGCGAACCGTGAGTGAATATGCTAGGCGGCGTATAGATATCCGCGGTCAACGGACACGGCAGCAGCGTAAGGCCGCTACGGGCTGGCAGGCACTTCGGCACGCAGGGGCTGCCCCCGCGGCGGTCCGTTGTTCGCCGTCAGCCGGGATTCACCCAGCGGGGTACTCGGGTCTTGCTGTAGCGGCTCGTTTCGGCTGCGGGCGTGGTCTTGCGGGTCATTTCTTTGTCCTTCTGGACCTGTGCGGTCTCTTGCCTGCGGTAACGGTGGTGTGGATGGTGCGCCACAGGAAGAGAGCTACGCCCATGACCGCACCGCGATCGCGTTCCCGGCAGCCTAAGCAGCTGGATGCCGGGATCTTCCACGCCGAGGTCAGCTCGTTCGCCCTCCGCCTGGCCGCTGAGGGGAAGGCCGCCAAGACGATCCGGACCTACACCGAGGCGGTGCAGTGGTTCGCCGCCGCCCTGCCTGGGAAGGCTAGCCGGGCCAGCTGGGAGCAGGTCACGAGCCAGGACATCCAGCGGTGGATGGCGTGGCTGCTGGATCGCTACAGCACCGCCTACGCCAGCAACCAGTACCGGGCCCTGCAGCAGTTCTTCAAATGGCTCGCCGCCGAAGACCATCTGCCCGACCCGATGGCCGGGCTGCAGCCGCCGCGCGTCACCGCCAAGCTGGTCCCGGTCTTCACCAGCCAGGAGCTGACCCGGCTGGAACATGCCTGCGCGGGCCGCAGCTTCGCGCAGCGCCGCGACACCGCGATCATCGCGGTGCTCACCGCGACCGGCGTCCGGCTGTCCGAGCTGGTCGGCCTGCGATGCAGTGACATCGACTTGTGGCAGCGGGAGATCACCGTCCGCGGCAAGGGCGGCAAGACCCGGATCGTCAAGATCGGCCACCAGGCCGCCCGGAGCCTGGACCGGTACCTCCGCGCCCGCGCCCGGCACGCGCAGGCCTGGCGCCCGCAACTGTGGCTCGGGACCGGCAACCGGGAGCCGCTGACCGCCGCCGGCAGCTGCCAGATGATCACCCGCCGCGGCCGGCAATGCGGCGTGGACTCCTACCCGCACCGGTTCCGGCACCACTTCAGCCACACCTGGCTCGACCGCGGCGGCCCCAAGGGAGACCTGATGGAACTCAACGGCTGGGCCTCCCCGCAGATGCTCCGCCGCTACGGCGCCAGCGCCCGCAGCGCCCGCGCCCGCCGCACCTACGACCGCATCATGACCGACACCTGACACCGCCGCCCTAGCGCCGCACCAGTCGTCCTGGGCTCCTCACCCGATCACCAGGAGACAAACTCACCCGGCCAGCTACGGCACCATCTTCCCCAAGGAGAGCATCCCGGCCGCCCCCCGGGATGCCCCGGAACCGCCAACGGCCCGATAGACACCTGCCCAGCAGACGACCCCAGTCAGGTGGCAATCCCCTGAGATCAGCCGGGTATGGCAGCACAGTCAGCCCTGGCCGCCGACTGCCAGCCACGCGGCAAGCCACCAACCTGCCCCCAGAAGCCGGAGCCGAAGCCCTTGAACAGCCGACGCGTGAGCCGACGAAGGCCGCCGGCGTGCCCCACAGAAATCCCACTTTTCAGACATATCGCCCGGTTATGGCGCCTTGCGACAGCAGGGTTATTGCATGCCTGCTGCCCCTTGCGGATTACAGGCCTTGGGCTGTACGGCCATGACTTGCCGCCATTGGCCGCGAGCCGGCGCGGCCTGAAGGGCCTTCGACGTTTCAACCCGGCCGCGCTGGGCGGCCTGGGTGTGCTGTTCAGGGTGCGGTTGTGGTCGTTGTCGCGGGCTGTTGCCCCGTTATTCCCCTTGCCGGGTGGCTCACAGTACACCGAACCGGTCATAGGCGGCTCGCAGTGTGCTGCCCGCCTCCAGGGCGTCCCGCAGCCCGTGTTCCTTCGACGCCTTGGCCAGTGCCCGGCGGATAGTCTCATCGGCGAGCTCAGCCGGGACGACGACAACCCCGTCGTCATCGGCCACCACAAGGTCCCCGGGGCGGACCTGCAGGCCGCCGACGACAGCGGGCTGCCGCCACGCGGTAACCGCGGCCCGGCCCTTGCAGTCCAGCGGCAGCGTCCCCCTGCACCACACCGGGTAGCCGACGGCGGCTATGCTGCGCGCGTCGCGGCAGTACCCGTCGACCAGGGTGCCGCGGGCACCGCGGGCGCGCGCCGCCGTGGAGAACAGTTCGCCCCAGCAGGCGGCGCGGGCCGATCCGCCCGCGGCGACGAGGATGACTTCTCCCGGCCGGATGTCGTCCAGCGCGCCGATCTCGCCGGTGTACGGCTCGGCGGGGATCTGGTGGACCTCGGTGACCAGGAACGGGTTGGCGAGGCCTGCGATCACCTCACCGTGCCCGAGCGGACGGATGGCAGGGTCAAGGGCGTGGTCGCGGTGCCCGAGATCGTCGAGGACGTCCGATACGACCGCCGCATACAGCCGGCTCATCACCAGATCCGGCAGCACACCGCCGCCATCGCCAACGCTCATCCGGCCTCTCCCACCAGGATCTTAAGGTGCCTTTCTGGTTCGTCCCGCAGCAGGGTGAGGCCGCCCGTCACCGCCGCACCGAGCGGGATGCGGTCGGTGATCAACGGTGCCGCCTGTACTGCCCCGCGGCCCAGCAGCTGCAGCGCCTCCCGGAAGTCCTCGTCCCAGACATGTGACAGCGAGCCGATCAGGGATTTTTCACCGCGGACGAGGTCCATCGGCGCGATCGGCGCCGGCTCGGTGACGATGCCAAGCAGCACTGCCCGCCCGCCGGAGCGTAGCGCCTGCAGCACGGTCTGGATGGCGTTCGGGGCACCCGCGCACTCGACGGCAACATCGGCCTCCAGCGCCGCGGCATCGCCAGGTGGCACTGCGCGGTCGGCACCGAGGCGGATAGCGAGGGACCGGCGCTCCGGCAGCGGCTCGACCACCGCCACGCTGCCAGCCCCGGACGCGGCCGCCGCCTGCACCGCCATCAACCCGACTGTGCCAGCCCCCACCACCGCGACTCGCTCACCTGGCCGCAGGCCGCCCCGGCGCAGCGCCCGGACGGCCACCGCCAGCGGTTCGGCCAGTGCCGCCTCATCGTCGGCCACCGTGTCAGGGACCGGGAGGCACATGCGCGCCGGCGCGTTGCACAGTTCCGCGAGCCCGCCATCGCCGTGCAGGCCCAGCGCTCCCAGCGCCGGGCAGCGGGTCACCTCACCACGCTGGCACCAATGACAGCCGCCGCACGAGACGATCGTGTCAACCGCAACCCGCTGACCCGGCAGGGGCCCGGTGACGCCAGCACCGACCGCCACTACCACGCCGGCGAATTCGTGCCCCAGGATGAGCGGTGCCCGCACTCCGGTGAGCGGGTGCGGCACGGACGCCGGGATGAACACCGGCCCGCTCAGCCATTCCTCAAGATCGGTACCACAGATACCGCACCATCTCACCCGGAGCTGCAGCTCGCCCGGTCCCGGCGGCGCAGGCGACGGCACCTCCTCCACCCGCACGTCACCCCGGGCATGCCACCGTACGGCCAGCATCTCAGTAGCCCTCCTCCAGCCGCGGAAGACCGGCAACCCCCACGACGTTGCGCAGCTCACCCAGGCCGGATGTCGCGGTGATCAACTCGTCGCCCGCGCGGGGGGTGAAGCCGAGATCCAATTATCACGAACATCACGACCCTGAAAACAGGGCCGGGCGGTTCTCTGCGGTGAGTGGGATTGCCGTTCGGTCGCACGCGCTAACGCAGGAGACTGGATACGCCCAGGAGGTGACATACCGGGGTTGTCGCGGCAGCCAGGGTTGCCGGTGTGACACCGGCGTGGCGGCATGGCCACAATGATGCCCGCAGCGGCCGTGCCTGCCCCGATACTTAAGATGTGTCAGGCAGTGAGCTGGGAGGACCGCCAGCCGATGATCAGGTAACGCCGGGTATCCAGGTCTGGGTGGGCAGGTTCCGGCCCGCTTTGGAGCTTGCCCTGGCGCAGTTCCTCGCCTCGGCAGAATGGCCAGAGCGCGAGCGGTTCCGCCGCACGCTTGTCCAGCGCGGGCTGGACAAGCTAAACCTGGACGAACTGCTTCGCGATATGCCGAGGTCCAGCTGGCCCACGCGGCAGATCCCGCCGGATCGCGTCGTGTTGTCCTTCCAGGTGCTGCAGGAGCTGCCGGGGGCGGCGGACCTGCTCAACGTCTGCGTGGCAGTTATCCAGAGGGCCTACGCGCTGTATTGCTCGGAAGCGGATGATCCGGTTCTCGACAGCCACGACGCAGTGCTCACAGCAGCCTCACATGACGACGCGCGCCTGCTGCTGTGCGCCCGGGAGCTCCTGACCCAGCATCCGCCAGGCCCGCTCGGCGGAGGGACCGCCGGAACCGGCTCGACCGAGTGGACACGGACACTGAACGAGGCCGCCATCCCGGCCTTCAATGGCGCGGTTGAGGTCGGCCAGGGCCTCGTCATAGCGTTCCATCGCCTGGTAGGTCCGGCCGCGACTGGTGATGGCCCACGCGTAGCTGGGGTCCAGGTCGATGGCGCGGGTGCAGTCGGCCAGGGCCTCGTCATAGCGTTCCATCGCCTGGCACGCCCGGCCGCCATGCCCGGCTTGCGGCATGACGCGACACCGCATATCGTGCCGATGTATCGATTCGATATATTGGGCGACGGTTTGCCGTAGCCCGGCTGACGCGGGAGCTGCGATGAGGCGGATCGACTACGACACGGAGCAGTACCAGGACTACGCGCGTGGCCGTGCGCTCACCGGGCAGCAGCTGCAGGCATGGAT
>JBKQQQ010000236.1:0-16982 GCA_052144275.1 Streptosporangiaceae bacterium | reverse complement strand
ATGGGCATACCATCCGCCCCGCAGATCGTCCTGGAGGATGTTGTTCCGCTGGGGGAAACAGATGTTGGCCGCGGTGAGCACGTCCACGCCCTGGACGGCGAGATCGGACAGGTGGCGGGCTTCCTGGTCGATCCGGGCGACCACCGCGTGACCCACGTGCTGCTCCGGGAGGGGCATCTGTGGGGACGCAAGGAGGTCGCCATCCCGGTGAGTGCCGTGACCGGGGTCGAGGACGGAATCCGGCTCAACATGACCAAGAAGCAGATAGAGGACTTGCCGCCAGCTCACTGAGCGGTTCGCTCCCGACGGGGAGGACTTGGCGTCCGTGGTCATCGTGTTCGCTCTGCTGGCGGCTCTGTCCAACGCGGTCAACGTCACCACCCAGCACATCGCCAGCACCGCCGATACCCGCGGATCCTCGGGCTGGCGGCTGGTCGTTTACCTGTTCCGCAGTCCGTTGTGGCTTTTCGGCTGGGTGGCTCTGGCGGCAGCGTTCGTGTTCCAGGCACTTGCCCTGCACGCCGGCCTGCTCTCGGTCGTGCAGCCGCTGATGGCCACGGAACTCATTTTCGCGCTCGTCTTGCGCCAGTTCTGGATTCACCAGTCGATCCTGACGATTACCTGGGGCGGCGCCGCTTTGACCTGCGTGGGCCTGGGCGTGTTCATCGTCGCCGGGGAGCCCCGCGGCGGCCGTCCCACCCCGACGAGTCATCACTGGATCGCGGCCGCAGTGGCCTGCGGCGTCGCTGCCGCCGTCCTGGCCGCGTTGGCGCGGCGGGGATCCCCGAGCTGGCGCGCTGCCCTGTTTGCTTCGGCCGCTGCGATCATGTGGGCGCTCGTGGCGACGTTCATCAAGACCACGACGGACACGCTGACCCAGTTCGGCGTGGCCGGAATGTTCACCCACTGGCCGTTGTATGCCCTGGCGGTCGGCGCCGTGGCAGGCACCTTGCTGCAGCAGGCGGCGCTTCACGTCGGACCGTTGAAGGTCTCCCAGCCTTTCCTGGTGATCATCGACCCGATCGTCAGCATCGCTCTGAGCGTGTGGTTGTTCGCCGAGTCCTTCGTACCTGACGCGGCGGTACTGGCCATAGCGGCGGCGGCCTTCGCCGTGATGTGCGCCGGGGTGGTCCTGCTGACCCAGACCGCGCCGGCGACCATGGACGCCGGTCCCCAGGGCCAAGCCGGCCGGCGAGTTGCCGGGCGTTGACGTGGGCGTAGGTCGCGTCCACCTCCACCAGCGGGAACTGGCGGGCGTAATACCGCAGCCGCTTCTGGATCTGCCGGCTGGCGTCCCGGCCGCCGAGTCGTCCCGCGTGTCCGTGAGCTGCTGCCGCGCCCGTTCGGCCCTGAAGATCTTTAATTTGCCCGAACGGCCCAGCTGTTACGCCTGGCCCAGCCGCCCCCTGGCCGGAAAACGGGTCGCCGGACGCCGGGTGATCTGCTGGGCTTGCCGCTATGAGCGATCATGGCCTGCGCGGAGCCGAGCTGGCCCGGATGTTCCACACGGAGGTGGTGGGGCCGTTGCTGGCCCGCAAGCTGCCGCGGCTTCGCTACGCGGCCGGGCGGCTGGGCTCGGGTTCGGATGTGCTCGGGCTGGACGACGCGACCAGCCGCGACCACGACTGGGGATGCCGGCTGACGCTGCTCGTCGACGAGCCGGACTCCGGCGTGCTGCCGCAGGTCAGCGAGCTGCTCGAGGGTGAGCTGCCGGAAACCTACCGAGGGTACCGGGTGCGGTTCCCGGTCACCTGGGACGACTCGCGGTCGCACCGGGTCGAGGTCGCGACCGTGGCCGGGTTCGCCGCCAGTCGGCTGGGCGTTGATCCGGTCGGCGGGCTTTCGGTGCTTGACTGGCTGGTCCTGACCGGGCAGAGCGTGCTCGAGGTGACGGCCGGGCCGGTGTTCACCGACCAGACGGTCGCGTTGTCGCAGGTGCGTGACACGCTGTCGTGGTACCCGCCGGACGTGGAGCGGTACGTGCTGGCGGCCGGCTGGCAGCGGCTGGAACAGCAGCTGCCGTTCGTCGGCCGCACGGCCGAGCGCGGCGACGAGCTCGGCTCACGGCTGCTGAGCGGGCAGCTGGCCGGGGACCTGATGTCCCTGGGGTTCGCGCTGTCCCGGCGCTGGGCGCCCTACGGCAAGTGGCGCGGAACCGTTTTCGCGACCCTCCCGGTGGCGGCTTCCCTGTCCGGTCTGCTTGACGCCGCCGCCACCATGGGAGCCTGGCGGGACCGCGAAAGCGCCCTGGCCGCGGCCGCGGAAACGCTGCTCGGCGTGCAACGAGAGCGCGGCCTGCCCGCCCCGGACCGCGCGGTCGTCCCGTTCTGGGACCGGCCCTACCGCGCCATCGACCTGGCCGTGCCGGCCGGCCTCCTCGCGGACATCACCGATGCCGAGGTCGCCCGGCTGCCACCCGGGATCGGTTCGGTCGAGCAGTGGGCAGACAGCGTCGACGTCCTGGCCAGCCCGGGCCGCAGGTCTGCCCTCCAGGCCGCCTACCTGGCCTGGATCGGCGGCGCTTAGGTCAGGCCGCTGCCCTGGGTGCCGGACGTGAGTCGGTCGCCTGCTGGCCGGTTCTACGGGGGATCGTACTGGCGGCGTCGGCGTCGCGGATGGACAGCGAGAACGGCAGGGCGCACAGGCAGATCGCGGCGGCCACTGCGAAGGCCGTGCGGTAGGCGGTGAGGTTGGCCACCGCATGACCGGCCACGAGATGGACCGGGCCGACGGACACGATGGCGGTTGTCAGAACCGCCACGCCGATGGCCCCGCCGAGTTGCCGGATCGCGTTGAACATGGTGGACGCCCGGCCGGTCGCCGCGGGCGTGATCGTGGCGAAGGACGCCGCCTGGACCGGGACGAACACCTGGGCTATGGACACCCCTAGGGCGAACAGGAGCAGCCGCGCCCACCACAGGCTGGTCTGCGGGCCCAGCAGGGCGAGCAGGCCGATCGAGGCCGCGATACCGGTCAGCCCGATGCTGATGTGCCGGCGCGGGCCGAGCCGCGGGTACAGCACCCGGCTGGCCAGCTGTGCGCCGCCCATGACCCCGAGCGCCTCGGGGAACGTGCTCAGCCCGGAGCCGAGTGCGCTCAGGCCGCGGCCATCCTGGTAGTACAGGGAGACGGCGTACAGGGTGCCGAGGAAGGCGATCGAGGCCAGGACCATGACTCCGTTGCCGGACCGGAACAGGCGGTTCCCCAGCAGCCGCAGGTCCACCATGGGCGTGGCCGTCCGCAGTTCGACGACCACCATGGCCGCTAGCAGCACGGCCCCGGCGGCGATGGCCGCGAGCACCTTGGGCTGATCCCAGCCCAGGTTGGGCCCTTCGGAGACGCCGTACATCAGCAGCCCGAGGCCGAGCCCGGAGAGCAGGAAGCCGGCCAGGTCGAAGCGGCCCGGCCGCGCCTGCACCGACTGCTGCAAGAAGACCGCGCCGAAGGCGAACGCCGCCACGCCGATCGGCACGTTGACGTAGAACACCCACCGCCAGGACAGTTCGGTGACCAGCAGCCCGCCGAGGACCGGGCCGAGCGCGGGAGCGAATGTCGTGGGCACGGTGAGGATGGCCGAGGCCCTGATGCGCTCCTCGGGCGGGAACGCGCGGAACAGCATCGCCATCCCGACCGGAGCGAGCATGCCGCCGCCCGCTCCCTGCAGGATCCGGAACGCGACCAGCTCACCCAGGCTGGAGGCCAGCCCGCACAGCGCCGAGGCGGCGGTGAACACCACGATGGCGGCGAGCAGTACCCGCTTGCCGCCGAAGCGGTCACCGAGCCAGCCGGACGCCGGGATGAACACGGCCAGGCTGACCAGGAAGGCGATCGAGATGCTGTCGACCGCGGTGGGGCTTACCCCGAAGTCGCGGCCGATGGTCGGCAGCGCGACGTTGACGATCGTCACGTCCATGATGCTCATGAACATCGCGGCGACGAAGACGGTGCCGACCGCGACTTTCTGGCTGATGCGTACCGCCACGGCGACCCTCTCTCCGCGGCTCAGCCCACGCGGCGGCTCACGGGCATCCCGGCTGTCCCTGCCGGGTGACAAGCTCAGGCGGGCGCTGGAAATTCCGTCAGGACCGAGTCGGTGGGGATCACCGGGAGCGGTGATCCCCACCGACGGTCTGGCCGGCCCGGGAAATCAGCCGAGCTGGAGCTGGCCCAGGGTCAGGTTGAGGGTGTTCCCCGAGCCGGGGATGGTGGCGTTGAGGCCAGCAGGCTGGCCCCGGCGGCCAGCGCCGCGAGGCGTTTGACGAGCGGTCCTCGAGGCGGTCGTGACACGATGCGGACTCCTTCCGCTACGACGAAGCCAATCAGGTTACTCGCGAGTAATCCGTTACGTTACTCACAAGTAACATCATCGTGCAAGAGTCTTAATCAGATCGGGCCTGTTATTTCCTGATAGTTATCCCGTTGATAGATGTCGCTATTTATCAGCATGTGATCCCCGCGCCATGGTGGCGAACGGGCGCTCTCGCCCCACGATCCGTGGCCTGAGACGTAGGATCACGTGTACGCGTAAATATGGCCACCTCAACGGCGCTGGTGCGTCGCCGGAAGACGGGCCCGGGCTCTGTGGACGATACGAATGCCGAGCAGGCGATACGGGCCCACCACCGGCCGCTCAGGCAGCTTGTCTGGCGGCTGATCGTCTCCATCCGCGAAGGAGACGAGCACACGATCGAGGATGCGGTCCTTCAGCTCAGTAAGAAAAGAAGGATCTTCGCGCCTCTCACGCTCGCCGTCGGCGGGTTCGTCATGCTCTTCAGCGGGCTTCGCCTGCTGGTCACGAACTGGCGGCTGATGCTGGTCCAGGTCCTGCCGGCGATGCTGATCTGGGCTGCGACGATAGACCTGAAGGCGCACGTCCTGCACGGCAAGGAATTCCACGACATCCGCGGGCCGATCGTCCTCGTGCTGTTCGCCGCCGCGGTTCTGCTCACCACGGCCGCTTTCTACCTCAACGCCGCCTTCGCCTTCACCATCTCGCAGCCCGGTCCCCCGCAGCTGCGAACCGGCTTCGAGGCGGCGCGCAAGCACGCAAGAGCCATTCTTTGCTGGGGCGTAAGCACCGGTCTCGGGCTTGGAGTTGCCACCATCCTCGCACCACGATGGGGGCTGCACTGGTTCGCGCTCCTGCTGGGAATCGTTCTCGGCGTCCTGATGGTGTGCTATGTCGCGGTGCCCGCCCGCATTGTCGGCGTGCAGACGGGCAAGACGGCCAAGGCCGGCCAGTCGGGACGCGACAAGCTGGCGGCGAGCGCGGTCAGCGGCATCTTCGGAGCCATCGTGTGCGCCCCGGCGTATGCGATCGTCAGGATCGGCCTGGTGCTCCTCGGCAGCAGCGGCCTGTTCTGGCTCGGGGTAGCGATCCTTGTCGTCGGCCTCATGCTGCAGGCCGGCGTCACCGGGGCGGTCAAGGCGGTCAAGGTAAGCGCCAAGCTGCTCGTCGGCCAGCCACTGCATACCTCGGACGGCCAGTCAGCATCCGCCCCGACGGCTAGCCCCGGGGCTGTACCTTAGGCGTTCGCGGCCGGGTCGTCCGCTGGCTGGCGGGCGGTTCGCCCGGCCTTGATGACGGTATCGACCGTGCGGACGAACCCAATCAGCGCCATCGCGAGGAACGCCGCACCGATGAGCGACAAAATGTCCGCCTCGGACCGCCCGGTCCTGCGGGCGATCGCACGGGCGACCGGCCGGGCGATAACCCTGGTCCGGCCGGTCAGGCCCGCCTGGCCCATCGCCGCGAAGTTCCACTTCGCCATGTCGTCTTCCTGTTCTCGCCTGTGCTCACCGCATCCCGGGGCCACGCGATGAGCGTCAGCCGCTTCGTCGAGACCACGATGGCAAGCCTGCTGACGGACGGCCAAGGTCATATTGGTCTTCTAGGTTAGTTGCCAGGATGCCGCCGGAGTCGCGGTCCGCGCATCACCCTGCCGGGGTGACGATCGGCCCGCCCGGCCGGGCGCAGCACGAAACTAGGGCACGACCACGATGGGCACCGGTGAGTGGCGGGCCAGGCTGACGGCGACGGAGCCGACCACGCGGTGCATGGCATGCGACGAGCTCCCGACCACGATCGCCACAGTGTCGCCGGGGTGGGCTTCGCCGATGCCTGCGGCCGCCGCGATCAGCTCGTCCGCGATCAGGCCCTGGCGCCGCTCGAAGCCCCAGCGCTCCTCGCGGTCGCGCAGCTGCTCGCCGGCCGCGGTGTGCAGATCCCGCGCGATCTCGTCGAAGCTGACTTCCATTTCGGCCACGGCGCCTGGCGACAGCATGTCGATGCTGGGCAGGTGGGCGACGTATACCACTTCGATGCGGCCGGTCCGGCCGAGCAGCAGGCGGGCCGCGGCGTCGAGCGCCCGGCTGGCGGGAGGCGAGCCGTCGTACCCGACGACAAGGTAGAGATCCCCGGCGGGCGCGGTGGTGCTCATGGTGCATAAGACTATCGGTGTCCCCTGCGCTCATCCGTTGTTTCTCGAGAAGATCCGGAGGCTGGGACCATGGTCTCGATGTAGTCAGCCACGGCCGCATCGTCCCTCGCGACGGGGCCTTCGTGGAAGGTGAGCCCGGGCCCCGGCTTTGGTCCGGGGGGACAACCCTGACAGGGAGGAAACCGGTCATGACCGCAGCGAGCCGGCCGCAGGTCGTCACGCTCCGTTCGGGGGACGTCGTGCGGTTGCGGCAGGTGCGGCCCGGCGACGCGGCGGCGCTGGCCCGCGCCTACGCGAACCTGGGCGAGCAGTCCCGCTACCGGCGTTTCTTCACCGTCATGCCGGAACTTCCCGAGTCCACCCTGAAGGCGGCGGTCGAGGTCGACCACGAAAACCACGAGGCGCTGGTCGCCGTGCCGCTACGGTCCGCGGAGATCGTCGGGGAGTGCCGGTTCATCCGGAACGCCGACCAGCCCGACTCCGCCGACGCGGGGGTGACGGTGGTCGACGCCTGGCAGGGCCGGGGGCTTGGCTCCGCGCTGCTTATCCGCCTGAGCGAGCGCGCCCTCGAACTCGGGATCGAGTACTTCACCGCGGATGTCCTCGCCGAGAACCGGACCATGCTCGCGCTCCTGCGCAGGCTGGGCAAGGTCGAGACCGAGTCATCCGGCCCCGTGGTCACCGCCCGCATCGAGATCGCCGAGCCGCCCGGGCACACCAGGCAGAATCTGCTGGACCTGCTGATCGCGGCGGCCCGCGGGGAGATCGTGAGCGTCCCCGTTCTCCTGCGCCGGCTGATCCGGGTACCTGATGAGTTCTCGCATCTCATCCGGCTTCCGGTGACCGCGCTGCTGAGGACACTCCGGATGCGGCCCCCGGCGGAGTGACGACGACAAGCAAGCAAACTGGTATCACGGCTCTTCAACCTGCGGTTTGTTCATCGTCATCGCCGCCAGGCTGCCCGGCTGTGTATGTTATTTGCCGCGCTGGTGTCGGTGTTGACCAGGGCGGCAACGGCCGGGTAACGGCGCAGCTTGTCCAGGCAGCGGCGGCGGGTCGGCCCGATGCTGCCGACTGGGATACCCAGCCGGGCGCTGATCTCGGCATAGGGCACGGGCGGGTCCTCAAGCAGCAGGGCGATCAGCCGCTGACCGGAGGGCGGCAGGGCCGCGAACGCCTCGCGCAGCGCGGCGTGGCGCTCGGCCGCCAGCAGCTCCTGCTCGGCCGTCCCGGACTGCTCATCCGCGATGATCTCGGCGCTCATCACATACCCGGCCGCCGGCGGTCCCTGCGTGGCGCCCAGTACCCGAAGACACTCCCGCCGGGTCACGGTGGCCAGCCAGCCCGGAAGCGCGGCCGGGTCGCGGATCTTGTCCAGCTGGTCCACCAGCTGCAGCCACACGTTCTGGCCGACGTCCTCGGCGTCGGCGTCGCCCAGCCGGTACCTGCGGCAGATGGACCAGATTAGCGGGATGAACCGCTCCACCAGCGCATCCCAGGCGTGCTTGTCGCCCTTTGCGGCGCGAGTCACGAGGTCGATGATCACCGGGTTATCGCGGACCGGGGCAGCGCCTGTCGGCGTCGGTGCCCAAGGGCCGCGGTTGGCGGCCGGGCCTGGCGAGGCGCAAGTAAGCGCTCCGCTGGGCGCTGCTGGTCGGCGTGGGCCAGCCTGCTGGCGGTGCAGGTCACAGGTGAGCTGGGTGAGCTGGGTGAGCTGGCGCATGAGGGCCGTCTCCTTCCTTCCTGGCCGCGGGCTTGTCGTTGTACTCCACAGTCGCCAGCGGCCCGGGCGGTCACCATACGTAGCCGGGCACAGGACGGGCACAGGATTAGGCCTGGCGGCGAGGCCGTGCATGCGCGGTAACCGGAAGGGCTGGCGGCGGGCGGGCGAGCGGAGGGACGATGGGCCTGTGGCGGAGCAGGGTGAGCTGGGTTTCGGCGGGCTGCTGCGGCGGCTGCGCGATGATGCCGGGCTGACGCAAGAGGAGCTGGCTGAGGCCGCGCAGGTAAGCCAGAGGGCGGTTAGTGATCTGGAACGGGGCATTAACCGCACCGCCCGCAAGGACACCGCCGTGCTGCTGGCCGATGCGCTGAACCTGGCCGAGCCGGTGCGCGCTTTGTTTGTCGCGGCTGCGCGTGGCCGCGCCCCAGCCGCGGGGGTGCTTGCGGCCCTGCAGCGGCAAGCGCAGGCGGCATCCTGGACCGCGGCCGGTAGCGTGCATGGCTTCCCGGCCGCGCTGACCAGCTTCATCGGCCGGGCTGAGCCGCTGCGCGGAGTCGCGGGCCTGCTTTCTGATCACCGGCTTGTGACGGTGACCGGGCCGGGCGGGGCGGGCAAGACCCGGCTGGCCGCGCAGGTGGCCCGGCAGGTGGCGGGCCGGTTCGCCGACGGGGCGTGGCTGGCGGAGCTGGCGCCGGTGGCGGACCCGGCTCAGGTGGCGGCGGCGGTGGCCGCAGCGCTGGGGGTGCGCGAGCAGCCGGGGCTGCCGGCGGCCGAGGCGCTGGCGCGGGCGCTGGCCCGCCAGCAGCTGCTGCTGGTGCTGGACAACTGCGAGCATGTGATCGGCGCGGCCGCGGCGCTGTGCGCGGGGTTGCTGGCGGCTTGTGATGATGTGCGGGTGCTGGCGACCAGCCGGGAGCCGTTGCGGGTGGCCGGGGAGGCCAGGTACCGGCTGGCGTCGCTGGCCCTGCTAGATCTGGACGACCTGGCTGAGGCGGCGAGGGCGGAGGCGGTGGCGCTGTTCGCGGACCGGGCCCGGGACGCGGATGCGCTTTTCACGCTGGATGACCAGACCGCCCCGGCGGTGGCGCGGCTGGTGACCCGATTGGATGGGATGCCGCTGGCGATCGAGTTGGCGGCGGCGCAGGTGGAGGCGCTGGGCGTAACCGGGCTGCTGGGCCGGCTGGATGAGCGGCTGGCGCTGCTGGCGGGCGGGGACCGGCTGGCGCCGTCACGGCAGCGGTCGCTGGCGGCGACCGTGGCGTGGAGTTACCAGCTGCTGGATGAGGCCGAGCGGCGGGTGTTCCGGGCGGTGTCGGTGTTCCCGGCGGGGTTCACCCTGGAGGGCGCCGAGGCGGTCGCGGGGGAAGCCGCCGGGCCGGCGGTGCTGCGACTGGTGGACTGCTCGCTGCTGACCCCGCCGCGGGACGGGCCGGATGGCCGGTCGCGGTATTCGATGCTGGAGACGCTGCGCGGCTACGGGGCCAGGCGGCTGGCCGAGACCGGGGAGCATGACCAGGCCGCCGCCGCGCTGGCCGGGTATGCGCTGGGGGTGGCCGAGGAGGCCGCGGCGGGGCTGCAGACCAGGACCGGGGAGCGGGAGGCCGCGCGCTGGCTGGACGCGGAGGACGCCACCATGCGGCAGGTGCTGGCCTGGGCCATGGGCCAGGACCCGGAGGTGGCGCTGCGGCTGGCGATCGCGCTGGGCTGGTGGTGGTTCCTGCGGGGTCGGCTGGCCGGCCAGCGCCCGCTGCTGGCCGAGGTCACCGGGTACGCCGAGGTGGGCAGTGACCAGTGGTGCGCCGCGCAGTTCTTGTTCGCCTGGGCAGCAGAGTTCTCGGCCGATATGGCCGGGGCGCTAGAGCATTTCACCGCGCTGCGCGACGCGGTGGCGGGGCGGCCCACGTCCTCGGCGCTGGCCGACGCCCTAGCTGGCCGGTCGTACGCGTTGCGGGATCTGGGCCAGATCCCCGAGGCCGCCGAGGATGCCCGCCGTGCCCTGGCCGTGGCCCGCGAGGTCGGCTATCCGTTCGGGGAGGTGGTGGCCCTGCTGGACCTCGCCTTGGCCGCCGCGGCCGTCGGCGACGTGGGCGACGCCGTGCGGCTGGCCCGGCAGGCCGGCCAGGTCCCGGGCGACGTCCCCGTCTCGATAACCCGGACATGCAGCGTGTGGCTGACCGAGGTGCTGATCCAGGCCGACGACTTCGCCGCCGCCGAGCGCGTCTGCGCGGACGGGCTGGCCGCGTCCCGGGACGCGGGCGACATGGTGAACCTGCCGACCCTGCTGGCCCGGTTGGCGCTGCTGGAACTGCGGGCGGGCCGTGCCGTGGACGCCGCGGCGCACATGCGAGAAGCACTCCAGCTGGCCTTGCGGACCGGCTTCTGGTTCGCGGTCTACCTGGACTATTGCGGGCACTTGTGCGCCGCGACCGGACGCCAGGCCGAGGCCGTCACGTTGTGGGCCGCGTATGCCGCGCTCCTGCCGCGCGAGGAGGACTGGCCGGGGGACTCACGGCTGCGGCAAGAACCGCTGGGCGCAGCCCGGCGGGTGCTGGGCCCCGGCCGGGCGCGGGCGGCCGAGGAGCGCGGCGCGGCGATGGGCTGGGCCACCGCGGCCGAGTACGCCCTTATGCTCACCGGCCCCAGCCCCGGCCCGCAGCAGCCGCAGGCGCCGGGACCAGGGCTGGGGAAGCTCAGCGCCCGGGAACGGGAGCTGGTCACCCTGGTCGCCCAGGGCGCGACCAATGCCCAGATCGCCGCCCAGCTGTTCATCAGCGTCCGCACGGTCGGCTCACACCTGGACCGGATCCGGCACAAGACCGGATGCCGGCGCCGCGCCGACCTGACCCGGCTGGCCCTGACCGCAGGCCTGGTCTAGGCAACCGGGCCCGCCGCTGCCTGCCCGGGCACCGGCCTTCGAGGTCACGGGTGGGTCATTTGACCCCGGCCGGCGCCAGGGCTAAAAAGGGCCGGCTGATCCCTGCCGTGCGGCGTGGTGTCGAAGTAGTCGCCGGTCTCGAAGTCCTCAAGCAGCCCGGGGTTCGCCGGTTCGCATCCGAGAATCCGCCGGGTCGTTTCCGTCGAGGTTGGATTGTCCCGTGCGATCAGCATTGCGAGGAAGCCGAAATGTTCCTGAAGCTGGCCAGTCGTCGGACACGCTCGCGGTCGGCAGGTCCAGGTGGTCGCCGATGCTCTGGGCGATCTCGCGCATAGAGATACCTTCGTCGCCGACTGCGTGAAGCCGGCTACCGGCCGGTGCCTTTTCGAGTGCCGAGCAGTACAGGTGGCCCCCGTCGAGGGTGTGCCCGGCAGTCCGCCCGGTGATCGAAGTAAATGCCGTCTTCGCCATAGCCACGGCGCGAAGCCCCAGCCATACCGGAAGCCTGCAACTTGGCTCCCGCAATGGCTCCCACGTCGAGCGACGAAAACTCGAAAAGGGAACCTGACCTGCACTTTCTCGGTGGAGCTGAGGGGATTTGAACCCCTGACCCCCTCGATGCGAACGAGGTGCGCTACCGGACTGCGCTACAGCCCCGAGAACCTGAGACAGCCTAGCAAACACGGGGCCCTGTCCGCGCCACGGATCACCTGGTGACAGCGGAGCCGCCTGGCGACATCATGGGCATCATGCGCCGAAACCCTCCAGGAGGTGCGCGATGACGACCACCGCCACCGTGCCCGGCTGCCCCGTCGACGAGTCGTTCGACCCGCTCTCACCGGAGTTCCTGGCGGACCCCTACGCCACCCTGGCCAGACGGCCGGGTCGCGGTAGCCCCATCTTCTTCGCCCCGTCCATCGGCTACTACGTGGTCACCAGTTACGCTGCCATCGATGCGGTCTTCCGGGACCCGGGCCGCTACTCCGCTGCGGTCGCCCAGGCGCCGCTGGCGCCGGTCGTCCCCGACGCGCAGCAGATCCTGCTCGCGGGCGGCCACAAGCCCCAGCCGTCCATGGTCAGCCTCGACGAGCCCGAACACGCCAGGCTCCGCAAGCCCGCCGCCCGGGCGTTCAGCATGAAGCGGGTCACCGCGATGATCCCCACCATCGAGGCCACCACCGCCCGGCTGCTCGACGCCGTCGCCGGCCAGACGGAATTCGACCTGGTCGCCGCGCTGGCGTTCCCGCTCCCGGCCAACATCGTGTTTTCCCTGATGGGGGTGCCCGAGCAGGACTACGCCCAGGTCAAGCAGTGGTGCGGGTACCGGGCGGCGCTGAGTTTCGGGCGCCCCGCGGCCGAGGACCAGGTCGAGATCGCGACGACCATGGCCGCCTACCGCAAGTACATGCGCGACCTGGTGGACTTCAAGGTCCGCGAGCCCGGCGACGACCTGGCCAGCGACCTGATCGCCATCCACCGTGAGGCCCCGGAGCGGCTCACCCTGGACGAGATCACCTCGATCTTGTTCTCGCTGTCGTTCGCCGGGCACGAGACCACCACCGGGCTCATCGGGAACACCGTCCGCCGCCTGCTCGAGGATCCCGGCCGCTGGGCGGACATCGTGCGGCGGCCGGACCTGATCCCGGCCGCCGTGGATGAGACGCTGCGCTACGACCCTTCGGTGGCGGTCTGGCGCCGGGTTACCACCCGGCCGGTCACGCTGGCCGGGGTCGACCTGCCCGAAGGGGCCAGGCTGTTCCTCTGGCTGGCCGCGGCGGGCCGGGATGAGGCAGCGTTCGACCGGCCCGGCGAGTTCGACGTGCACCGAACGGATGCCGAACATCACCTGGCCTTCGGCAAGGGCCTGCACTACTGCCTGGGCGCCAACCTCGGCAAGCTAGAGGCCCAGATCGCGGTGGCCGAACTCGCCCGGCGCTACCCCCGGCTGCAACTGACGCCAGACCAGTCCTTCACCTTCCACCCGAACATCTCCTTCCGCGGCCCCCAGGTCCTGAAGGTGCGAACACAGCAGTAACCCATCAGCCCGGGCCAGCGTGGCAGCGCGCTGGTGCGGGCGAGTGCTATTGGTGCCCGAGCGACTCGTGCGGCGCCTAGCCGCCAAATTATCGTGGAAATTCCGGGCTACGCGGAAACTTTGGTGCCCGATAGAGGGTGTCGCGTGGCTGGTCCCGGGTCGCTCCGCGCTTCCACCCGCGCCATGCCCGCCGCGCCCGGCCGGCGTCCGCCACGGCTTTCCCGCATGCCCCGTGAGTCCCGCGCGCCCGCCCCGCAACCCGGATCCGCCCCTCCGCCCGCAGCAGTAACCGCCACCATGGAACATCGTTGCTTACCCAGCAGCATCAATGCTCCATCGTTGCTGTCAAGTCCGGGGGCCAAGGCCGCACGCGGCGTGATCAGGGGCTGATGCGCACGGCGGAAGAGATGCGCAACAGCCTCAATAGACCCCCCTGAATCGTCCGCATAGCTCGAATCTTCCGCGCTAATCTAACTCTTCTCGAACTGCCGAGCGAATCGAATCCAGCAGGCCGGAGCCGACGCATACCGTAATCGAGGGACAGGGCCGCGGAACAAGCGAGCCCAGCCATTGGCGGACCTAGTCATGGCGAGCCCGTCAGCTCGCCAGAGCGCGGGCTAAGTCGCCTACCGCGCGCAGCTTGGCGTCCGCGTACTGGTCGTAGAACTCCTCGCCGGCCGGACTCAGGGACGCGGAGATGTCGATAACCTCCGCGTCGGGCACCGGAGCCGGGCGAGCAGCCGGAGCGGGGCGAGCAGCCGGAGCCGGTGGAGCGGCGGGCGATGCCGCGGACGGGCGGGCCTGCGCCGTCGACGCGCGAGCCAGTTCCCGCCGTTCGGCGTCGGCCTTGGCCGCCTCCCTGAGCAGGGCCATGTAGCCCAGCAGCATGACCGAAGGCGGCACGACCACCCACCAGGCCGCCAGCTCGGTGAAGGCCAGGGCGCCCGAGCTGATGACCAGGATCAGCAGTATGCCGAACAGCCGTCGGCGCGCGGCAAGCACCCGCTTGTGCTCCTGGTCAGGCGGGCCGCCGCTGGGCTCCCCTCGCGACGCCGCGCGGCGAGCCTCCGGCACCTCAGGCCGCACCTCCACGCGGGCCTCCGCGCGAGGCGCCGTACGGGCCTCCGCGCGAGGCGTTACATGGGCCTCGGGACGCGCCGCCGTGCGGGCCTCCCCGGCCGCCTCCCGCCGCGGCCGGGAAGCGGAACCCGGCTCGTCAGCCGCTGAGTCCGGTTCCGCCGTGGTGAGATCGTCCTCGGCCCGCTCGCTAGAGGAACTAGAGGAGGAATCCCGCCGGAGCCACCGGGGAATGAGCACGCCAGCCCAGATGGCGACGATGGCGACGTACAGTATCGCGCTGCTCAACGGTCCTCCCCTCGGCGTGGCGGGCGCCGGGCGGCCCGGCGGGGGATTCCACGGGCCTCGGGTGCGGGCACACTGCTAAAGCGGAGCGGGCCCACGTGACGCAAAGTAATAGCTGAAGGCGTTTTAGACGAGGACCCCGAACGGTGTGTCGCAACATTGGTCCCAAGAACAGTGGCCCCAAGACCGCGACAAGGCAGCGCCAAGACGGCGATCAGCCGGCGCTGGACCGAGACGCCAGCAGGATGCTCCGCCATCTGGGCATCAGGCCCTGCGGCACCTCCTCGGCGGTCAGCGCGTAACACACGTGGTCGCGCCAGGCGCCGTTGATGTGCAGCTGGCGTACCCGGACGCCTTCCTCGCGGAACCCGAGCTTCTCCACTACCCGCCGGGAGGCGTGGTTCTCCGGCCGGATCGACGCCTCGAGCCGGTGCAGGCCGACGGCGCCGAAGCAGTGGTCGACGGCCATGGCCAGCGTGGTGGGGATGATGCCGCGGCCGGCGTACGCCTCGTCGATCCAGTACCCGACCTGCCCCGACCGGGCCGAACCCCAGGTGATGGACCCGATCGTCAGCTGTCCAACGAATTCCGCGCCGAACGTCACCACCCACGGGATCGCCTGCCCCTGCCGCGCTTCCCGGCGCATCGCCCGGACCATCGCGACGTACGGCCCGAGGCTGGACCGGTACAGCGGGGTTTCCGGGTTGGTCGGCTCCCACGGGCGCAGCCATGGCGCGTTCCTGACCCGGATCTCGCGCCACATGCGGGCGTCACCCACCCGCACCGGGCGCAGCTCTACCGGCTGGTCGAGCAGATGAGGCTCGGTGAGGGTGACCGGCCAGCCTCGCATGCGTCCCACGTTCCCATCATTCACCTGTAGCGCTGCTGACGCTACGCGATCTCTGCTAAGCCATTCGCACCGGAGTCCGTTCGGACGTGATCGCCTCCGTTGATCTGCGAGACGGCGTGGCCGAGCACAGGCGCCAGCACGGCCATCCCGTCGCGGACGCCGCCGATGGAGCCGGGCAGGTTCACGATCAGGGTACGGCCCGCCACCCCGGCCACGCCACGGGACAAAATCGCGGACGGCACTCCGGCCGCGGCCCCGGCCGAGCGCAGCGCCTCGGCGATCCCCGGGATCTCCCGCTCCACCACGTGCCTGGTCATCTCCGGGGTGAGGTCGCCCGGGGTGAGCCCGGTCCCGCCGGTGGTGACGACGACGTCGTAGCCCGCGGCCAGCGCGTCGCGCAGCGCCGCCTCGACCGGCTCGCCATCCGGGATGACCAGCGGGCCGTCCACCGCGCAGCCCGCCGAGCGCAGCGCCTCGACGAGCACCGGCCCCGACTTGTCCGGGTACACGCCCGCCGCGGCCCGGTTCGACACGGTGACCGCGAGCGCCCTGATCATGACAGCGTCTTCTCTGGCCGGCGCCATGGCCCGGTCTTCCCGCCTTCTTTCCACTCGACCCGTACGTCGGTGATAGTCGCGGCCGGGTCGATGGCCTTCACCATGTCGATCAGGGCCAGGGCGGCCACGGACACCGAGGTGAGCGCCTCCATTTCCACCCCGGTCCGGTCCGCGGTACGGGCGACGGCGGTGATGTCCACGCCCTCGTCCGTCACGGCCAGGTCCACGGTGACCCCGTGCAGCCCGATCGGGTGGCACAGCGGGATGAGGTCGGGCGTCCGCTTGGCCCCGGCGATCCCGGCGATGCGGGCCACCGCGAGCGCGTCGCCCTTCGGCACCTCCCCGGCGCGCAGGGCCGCGACCGCCTCGGCCGACAGCAGCACCCGCCCGGACGCGCAGGCCGACCGCGCCGTCACCGCCTTGCCGGACACGTCGACCATCCGCGCGTGGCCCGCGCTATCCACGTGCGTGAGACCTGAAACCGCGGTTTCGCTCATGGTGATCACAATACTTTTTATCCCGAACGAGGCCGGGACTCCCGGACCGGTTCGGTGCGAGCGACAGTGCTTCTCGCGCTCGGCTCCGGCTCGCTCACGGCAGGACCATGACCTCGGCGGTGTCGCCCTCGGCCATCTGCACCACCCACTCCGGCACGACGACCAGCGCGTTGGCCTTGCCGAGCGTGGCCACCTGGTGCGAGCCCTGGCCGGTGAGCGGGGTGACGAGCCCGCGGGACCGGTCCAGGACGCCGCGCAGGAAGGACCGCCGGCCCGGCGGCGAGCGCAGCGGCCCGGTAAGCTCGGCCTGGACCGACTCCAGGGCCAGGCCGTCGTAGGCTTGCAGGGCGCCGATGGCCGGCCGCGCGAAGACCTGGAACGACACGTAGGCGCTGACCGGGTTGCCGGGCAGCGTGAAGATCGGGACCCGGTCGACCTCACCCGCCGGGCTGTCCGGCCCGTCCACGTCGAAGGTCTCGCGCCGGAAGAGCCGCCGCCCCTTATCTTCCTGCGACACGGCGGGGGCCACCGCGATGGTGCCGAACCCCTGCGGCATGCCCGGCTGCATCGCGACCTTCCGGAACGCGATGGTGCCGAGCCGCTGCAGCGCCGCCTTGACCACGTCGTGCTCGCCGCCCATGCT
>JBKQQQ010000235.1:0-11895 GCA_052144275.1 Streptosporangiaceae bacterium | reverse complement strand
CGGCTCGCCCTGCTCGAGCGGGTGGGCGAGCGGCTGGCCGGGTCGCTGGAGATCGGCACCACGCTCAAGCACGTGGCGGAGATCCTGGTGCCGCAGTTCGCCGATCACTGCTTCATCGACCTGTTCCAGGGTGAGGCGCTCGTCCGCCGCGCGCAGCGGCACGCGAGCGACTGGGTGCCGCCGCCAGGGACCTGGGCCCAGGTGGGCGAGCAGATCCGCTACCCGGACGGTCACTTCTGCCAGCAGGCGATGGCGCGCCTCGACACGATCGCGGTCAACGACCTGGACAGCGAGTACTACCCGGCACCGAGCCCGGAGAGCATGTCGGCCGCGCACCAGGCCGGGCTGACGTCAGTGATCGCGGCGCCGCTGTACGCCCGGGGAGAACTTCTCGGCGTGATGAGCCTGGCCCTGTCCAGGCTCACCGAACGCGACGAGCGCCACTACGACACTCCGGACCGCGATCTCATCGGCGCCATCGCCAGCCGGGTGGCCATCGCGATCGACAACGCTATGCTGTTCGAGACCGAGCGGCAGACCGCGCTGGCGTTCCAGAAGAGCCTGCTGCCGCAGGCGATACCGGACCTGGACGGCTTGGAGGTCGCCTGCCGGTACGTCCCGGCCAAGCCGCTCGAGACGCAGGGCCAGGGGATCCAGACGCAGGTGGGCGGCGACTGGTATGACATCATCCCACTGGCCGCCGGCCGGGTGGGCATCGTCATCGGCGACGTCGAGGGCCGGGGCGCGCGGGCGGCGGCGATCATGGGCCAGCTGCGGGCGGCCCTCCGGGCGTTCGCCCAGGACGAGAAGTCGCCCGCGGACATCATGCGCAAACTCGACGAGTGGTGCCGTGCGCTGGCTCCCGCCGCCGAGAACGGGATGACGGCCGGGGACCCGCCCACCGTCAGCTGCATCTACATGATCTACGACGCGTGGTCCAGGGAACTGACCTTCGCGAACGCGGGCCACGACGCCCCGCTGATAATCAGCGGCGGGCAGGTGCGGCAGCTTGAGTTCCTGCACAAGGGCGTCCTGCTCGGCGTGCGTGGCAAGGGCATCCGGGGGCTGCCCACGTACAAGGAGCAGACGATCGGCATGCCGCCCGGGGCCATCTTGGTGTTCTACACCGACGGCCTGACCGACCGGCGGACCCGGGCCGACGGGTCCGGCCACTACTCGGAGGCCGAGGCGGGCCAGATGCTGCAGCACGCGGTGCGCGCGGCAGCGGCCAGCGGGGATGCCGACGCGGTGGCCACGGCGGCCGAGTACGCGGTGCCCGGCGACATCGACGACGACATGGCCATCTTGGTGGTGAAGTCCTCGCCGTCCGAACTGGCCTCGACCGAGCGCTCGTTTCCGGCCGAGCCGATCATGGTCTCCGAAGCCAGGCGGCTCGCCGCGCAGACGTTCCGGTCCTGGGGCATGGATCCCGGGCAGGTCGAGCTCGCGTGCCTGCTGGTCTCTGAGGTGGTCACCAACGCCGTCCTGCACGCCTCGGTCACGCCGAGCCCGGGCCGCGAGCTGGATTGGGAAATGGAGCCGCTGATGATGCCCGCGTCGGTCGGCGCGCCAGCCAGGCAGACCCCGGTGCCGGTCCAGAAGACCGCCGCTTCCGGGCCGCCGGCGCCGGTCCGGGGGGGCGCCGCGCCGGCCTGGACCCGCGTACACGATGCCTCGCCCGATACCGCCCCGGCGTCGTTCCCAGCCCCCCAGAATGCCCAGGGTCCCCGATCCTTCGCCCAGTCTCGTCCCAGGGAGTTCGCGCTGCGGCTGCGGCGTGGCGCGACCTCGGTATGGGTGGAAGTATTCGACCCCGACCTCCGGCTCCCCCGGATCCGCACCGCAGCGGAGACCGACGAAGGCGGCCGCGGCCTCTACCTGGTCGAGCAGCTGGCTACCCGATGGGGATCCAGGCCGACCCCGGAAGGCAAGGCCGTCTGGTTCGAGATGCCGCGCAGCGGTAACGGCAGTCAGCTCTAGTGGCCGGTGTGCCCCGACGACCACATCAGGAGCAGCACCAAGCCGACGATGACGATCGGTCCCAGCCAGTGCTTACCCGACACACCTAGCTTCATCTTGCCGCGCAAGCGCGTCCAGCCAAAGGCGACGATGCCGCCGATGAGCACCAGCAAGATGAGTCCGGTCGACATAGCCGCCTCCTGAGCCTGCGGTTTCGCGAACCCGCTTCGAGCCTACGGTATTCGGTCCCCCGGCGCGAGACGAGGTACCGTGAGCTTGCGAGCAAAAGCCGGCAAACGGGTCAGCCGCGACAAGGACGGCCCGGTAGCCCCTTAGACGGAGAGGCCGTGATGGCGGAAGCGTTCATAGCCGGTGCGGTGCGCACGGCGATCGGCAAGCGGAACGGATCCCTGGCCGGGGTCCATCCGGTCGACCTCGGGGCACATGCCCTGCGCGGGCTGGTGGACCGGACCGGGATCGACCCCGCCGTGGTCGATGACGTGATCATGGGGTGCGTCTCGCAGATCGGCCCGCAGACCTTCGACATCGCCAGGAACGCCTGGCTGTCGGCCGGCCTGCCGGAGAGCGTGCCCGGCGTCACCATCGACCGGCAGTGCGGGTCGTCCCAGCAGGCGGTCCATTTCGCCGCCCAGGCGGTGATGTCCGGCACCCAGGACCTCGTGGTCGCGGCCGGCGTGGAGAGCATGAGCATCGTCACCATGGGGTCAACCGTCACCCTGCCCGCGCAGGCGGGCATGCCCGCTCCGTGGGGTCACGGCTGGCGGGGGCGCTACGGCGACCAGGAGATCTCCCAGTTCCATGGCGCTCAGCTGATCTGCGAGCAGTGGGGCATCAAGCGACCTCAGCTGGAGGAGTTCGCTCTGGAGAGCCACCGGCGAGCGCTCCGCGCCATCGATGAAGGCCGGTTCGAGCGGGAGATAGTGCCGCTGGACGGCTTCGGCCAGGACGAGGGCCCGCGCCGGGACACGTCGCTGGAGAAGATGGCCGGGCTCGCGCCGCTCCGCCCGGACTGGGAGATCACGGCCGCGGTCGCCTCGCAGATCTCCGACGGAGCAGGCGCGCTGCTCATCGCCTCGGAGGCGGCGTTGGAGAAGTACGGCCTGACCCCGCTGGCGCGGATACACGCGCTGGCCGTGGTCGGCTCCGACCCGGTGCTCATGCTGACCGGTCCCATCGAAGCGACCAGGAAGGTGCTGGCCAGGGCCGGGATGACGGTCGGGGACATCGACGTGTTCGAGGTCAACGAGGCGTTCGCGCCCGTCGTGCTGGCGTGGTCGGACGACACCGGGGCATCGCTCGAGCGGACCAACCCGAACGGCGGGGCCATCGCGCTCGGCCACCCGCTCGGGGCGACCGGGGCCGTCCTGATGACCAAGCTCGTGCACGTACTCGAGCGGACCTCAGGCCGGTTCGGCCTGCAGACCATGTGCGAGGGCGGTGGCCAGGCCAACGCCACGATCATCGAGCGGGTCTAACCGCCCCTGGAGGTCTGGGCAGCGCAGCGTATAGCCGACGCCGCGGCGGGTGTGGATGAGCGGCGGCCCGAGCCGGTGGAGCTTGCGTCGCAGGTAGCTGACGTAGGTTTCCACGACCTGGGCCTGGCCGGTGTAGCTCAGGCCCCAGACCTGCTGCAGGAGCTGGGTCCTGCTCAGCACGCTGCCCTGATGGCGCATCAGGCAGGCTAGCAGCCGGAATTCGGTCGGTGACAGGTCCACTAGCGTTCCCGACCGGTGCACCGTCCACCGGGACTCGTCGAGCACAAGGTCGCCGCAGCGCAGCATGCGCGGCTCGCCGGCTCCGGAGTACTCGCCGGAGTCCCGGTAAAAGTCATGAGCTGCTGCCATGGTGTAGGCGGGATCGAAGGCGTACGGAGGGTCTACGGGTTCATTGGGGTCTGCGGGGCCCACGGGGCCTACGGCGCCAACAGGGCCGAGCCGGCGCACCCGCGGTGAACGTGGTGCGCCGACGAGGTTAGCGCCGTTACCGGCTGGCCGAGTCGAGTCACCAGGACGTGGGAACCGAGACCGGCGTGCCTGTCTGGATCGTGCCGTTGATGGTCGTCCCGGTGGTGGTCCCGGTGGTCGTGCCGGTGGTCGTGCCGGTGCCGATCGCACCGCCGACGTCAGCGGTGCTCAGCGGGGTGAACAGGACCAGTTGAGCGTGCAGCGTCCCGTGGGACCGTGTTCCGGCGACCAGCGCCAGGTCACCGCGGGCGAGCCCGTTCATGGGCATCCACGCGCTCTGGGTGAACGTGATGGGGCTCCATGTCGGCGTGCTCGTCAGCGGAGTGGTCGCGGTCTGGTTGACCGTCGCCATGGTCCTGGTCACCGTGACCGTCACGGTGAGGTCGGTGCCCGCCACCTGGACGGTCACGGTCTGCGGCGCCGGGGTCGGCGTCAGCAGGGCCGCGGCCGTTATCGGGCTGCCGGCCAGCATCGTGGTCGCCGGGATCATGTTGCCGGACCACATGGCCTGCTGCGCCGCGCTGGTGCTCGCGGTCAGCGCCTGCGTGCCGGCCATGGTGCCCGAGACATTCTGGAACTTCGTGTTGCCGGACAGCAGCCACAGGTGCAGCGATCCGTTGGCCGACTTCAGGATCAGGAACTTCTTGGTGGCCAGGACCACGATGCCGCGCTGCACGGCGAGCACCTTGCCCTGGTGAGTGCTCTGGCTGAACTGCGTGGCCTGGGTCAGCTTGGCGAGGTCAGAGTAGGAACTCTGCCGAGATCCGCTCCAGCTGTTCAGAGCCGAGCTGATCGTGGTTCCCTCGTTGCTGCCAAGGTGCGATGCGTAAGCGGCCGACGTGGCCGCGGGTGCGGCTCCGTGGCTGGCAACTACCGCTGCTGCCGCCACCGCGCCGCCGACCAGAACTGCGGTCGCGATACCGACCCGGGTCTTAACGGAACTTTTCCCGTAACGCCGATCGCGGGCCATCATAGATGCCTCCTTGTTCCATGGACGCCACGCCCGCTTCGCGCGTCCGGGTAAGACTTTCCGGGCCTATGGGTTTCGAGGTAGCCGATGGACGGCCCGTTCGTATCCATGGGTCAGAGACTGCCCGATTGGCCGCGGCCGGGCCGGGGATCCGGCTCCACGTAAGCAGTACGTTCGTGAGTTCACATGCTCGCGGCGCGGCCGGGCGGGGTGAGGAGGCGGCCGGGGGAGGAGTTCAGCTCTGTGTTACATCCGTTCGGGAACAGGCACCCCGAGCAGGTCGAGCCCCTTGGTCAGCACGGCCAGCGTGAGCGCGCAGAGCGCGAGCCGGCTGACCCGCAGCGACTCGGGCTCGGCCTTGAGCACCGGGCACTCCTCGTAGAACGTGGTGAACAAGCTGGCCACGTCGAACAGGTACGCGCACAGGCGGTGCGGTTCCGCGGTCTCGCCGAGCTGGGTCACCATCGCGCCGAAGCTGAGCAGTCGCAGCGCCAGCGCCCGCTCCGGGCCCGCGGCGATCGCGACGCCCGCCGAGCGGGCGGCGGCCTCCGCGTCCCCGGCCTCCGCGTCCCCGGCCTCCGCGTCCCCGGTCCGGGCGTCGGCCGCCCGGCGGAAGATCGACCGGATCCGCGCGGTCGCGTACTGCAGGTACGGTCCGGTGTTGCCGCGGAACGAGATCATCCGGTCCCAGTCGAACAGGTAGGCGCTCTCCCGGGCGGTGGACAGGTCGGCGTACTTCACCGCGCCGATGCCGACCGCCTCGGCCACCGCGTCCAGTTCGGCCGCGTCGAAGCGGGCGGCCGCGTCCAGTTCGTCGAGGATGCCGCGGGCCCGGTCGACGCCCTCGGCGAGCAGGCCGATGAGCTTGGGCGTCTCGCCTTCCCTGGTCCTCAGCCGGTTGCCGTCCTGGCCGAGCACCATGCCGATCTGGGCGTGCTCGAAGCTGGCGCTCTCGGGTATCCAGCCGGCCTGGCGGGCCACCGCGAAGACCATCTGGAAGTGCAGGGCCTGCTCCGAGCCGACCACGTAGACCGACCGGTCGCAGCTGAGCTTGTCCACCCGGTAGCGGACCGCGGCGAGGTCGGTCGTGGCGTAGTTATAGCCGCCGTCGCTCTTGCGGATGATGAGCGGCAGCGGCCTGCCCTCGCGCCCGGTGAAACCGGCCGGGAACGCGCACAGCGCGCCGTCGCTCTCGGTCGCGATGCCCTTCTCCTCGAGCACGCTGACCGTGTCGGCGAGCATGTCGTTGTAGAAGCTCTCACCGCGGATATCGTCGTCGGTCAGGCTCACGTCGAGCCGCGCGTAGACCTTGTGCAGGTACTCCCTGGAGATATCGACGAGCCGCTGCCAGATGGCCAAGGTAGAGGGATCCCCGGCCTGCAGCCGCACCAGCCGGCTGCGCGCGCGCTCGGTAAAGGCGGGCTCGGTGTCGAACTTGTGCCGGGCCGCCTGGTAGAACGCGTTCGGGTCGGTCATCAGCAGGGCCGCTTCGGCGGAGTCCGCGCCGACATCGAGCAGGTGCTCGATGAGCATGCCGAACGGGGTGCCCCAGTCGCCGACGTGGTTATCCCTGATCACACGGTGCCCGGCGAACTCCAGGACGCGCGCGATGGCGTCCCCGACGATGGTCGTGCGCAGGTGCCCGACGTGCATTTCCTTGGCCACGTTCGGGGAGGAGTACTCCACCACCACCGTCTGCGGGCGGGCCACCGGCGCGAGCCCGAGCCTGGGGTCGTTGAGCATCTGCGAGGCCTGGCCGGCGATCCAGTCGTCGCGCAGGGTGAAGTTGATGAAGCCAGGCCCGCTGACCTCGGGCGCGGCGCACATGTCCGTCACGTCAAGCCGGGCGGTCAGCTCGGCGGCCACCTGCCGTGGCGCCCGGCCGAGCCGCTTGCCGAGCGGCAGCGCCACGTTAGCCTGGAAATCGGCGAACGAGGACGGCCGGATCAGCGGGTCGGCGTCGCCGTACTCCGGGCCGAACGACGCGACGATGGCGTCGTGTACCCGCTGCGCGAGAACCTGCTGTGGATCGGCCATGACCTAAGCCTATAAGGCGGCGTCGCAGGCTCTGCGCGGATTATTCGCGGCGTCAGCCAGGCTGCGGCCCATAACGGGCGGCGGAGAAAATGGCCGCCCCGGCTGGCGGACCGGCCCGGGCCCAGGCGCTGCGTGATCTTTTCCGTGATCTCACCCCGGGCCAGGTCGGCCGCGAGCAGGCAGGCAGAGGTGATGGCGCGGGCGGTGCTCGCGCCGTGGGCGATCACCACGGTGCCGCCCAGACCGAGCAGGACGGCCCCGCCGTAGCTCTCGGCGTCGAGCCGTGCGGCGAGCTCACGCAGCCCGCGGCGCTGCAAGAACGCGCCGATCCGGGCGGTCCGCGTCCCGGTCACCGCGGCGCGCAGTTCGGCTGCGGCGAACCGGATCGTGCCCTCCAGCGTCTTCAGCGCCACGTTCCCGGTGAAGCCGTCGGTCACGATCACGTCGAGTTCCCCGGCGAGCAGGTCACCGCCCTCCACGTTGCCGGCGAAGCTCAGCGGGAGCGCGCCGTGCGGCGGATCGCTGGCCAGCAGCTCATGCGCGCGCCTGGTGAACTTGTTGCCCTTGGCCGGTTCGGTCCCGATCGTCAGCAGCCCCACCCTGGGCGCGGGCACGCCGAGCGTGAGCTGGGCGTAAGCGACGCCGAGCTGGCCGAACTGGACGAGCATCTCCGGCTTGGGATCGGCGGTCGCGCCCGCGTCGATGAGCACGGTACGGCCCGGGCGGGTCGGCAGCACCACGGCGAGCCCGGGCCGCAGCACGCCCGGCAGGGAGCGTAGCCGCAGCCGCGCCGTGGCCACGATGCCGCCGGTGGACCCGGCGGATACCACGGCGGCCGCGTCGCCGCGCCTGACCAGCTGGCACGCCACCGCAACGCTGGAGCGCGGGCGGCGCAGGCTGGCCAGGGCCCCTTCGTCCATCGCCAGGTTGTCTTCGGCCGGCACGATCTGGATCTCATCGATAGCGCCCATCCCGCCGAGCACCTGGCGCAGCCGCGCCGCGGGTCCGGTCAGCAGCACGCGGATGCCGTGCTCACGCTGGGCCGCGAGCGCCCCGGCAATGATCTCGCCGGGGGCGTGATCCCCGCCCATGGCGTCGACCGCGATCACCGGACCGGCCCCGCCGTGCCCCGGGCGCGGCGCGGTGTCCGCGAGGCGCCCGGGATCTGCCGCCTCTCCTGGGCTGGCTGAATACCTGGCACCTGCGGAGTCGCCCGTGCCCGCGGGGTCGGCGGCGGGCCGGGAGCCGTCGCCCTCACCGTCCCGGGCCGGGGACCGCCGCTGCGGGCTGTCCGGCGCGGTGCTCAGCGGATCACCCGGGTGCGCGGCCGCGGATGATGCCCCATCCTTCGTGTGCCCTTCAACCTTCAATGCCGGTGTGGTGGCCCCATTATGGCCCTGACGAGGAGTTCGGGCCCGCCTGGACCCCCGGGAACCCACTGGTCCGGCGGCCCAGCCCGGCGGCCCAGCCCGGCAGCCCGGCCCGGCAGCCCGGCCCGGCGGGAGGGCAGCCGGAAGGTAATCGGCGTCATACGCCCGGTATTGTCCAGCTAAAAGGCGCAGAATGGACCGCGGATCAAAACTGGGTCTTGGAAGTTGCTGTGATCTGGCCGAATACTTTCTGCGAATCGAGGTAATTGTCTCGAGGGCAGAAAGGCGGAAGGAGGATCGGAACTATCGAGACTGCCGACACGTAATAAGCGTGGGAGAGTAGTTTTGGCCAGGCGTTACCAGGGGAACGCGGCCAGGCGGGGGAAACCGCTGGGGAGCGGGTGTCATTGGGCTATTTTCGTGCGTTTACGCGGCGTGCCGGCCGCGCAGCGCGCCGAACGGAGGGAGAAGATGCGTGACTGACATCCAGCAGGCCGTGCCGCCGGCGCGGTCGGCGGGCCGCGGGTTCCGCGCCTATTCGGCGAAACACCTGGACATGCTCGTGCAGCGGGCCGGCCTGCCGCCGGACCAACGGCTAGCCGTGCGGGCGGTGGCGACCGTGCTCCCGTTCCGGACGAACTCGTACGTGGTCGAGAACCTGATCGACTGGGACGCGGCCCCCGACGACCCGATCTACCGGCTCGTCTTTCCCCAGCCGGACATGCTGCCCGCGGCTGATGTGCGGCGACTCGCGGACATGATCGGCGGCGGCGCTCCCGAGGCCAGCCTGCGCGCCGCCGCGCACGAGATCCGGATGCGGCTGAACCCCCATCCGGCCGGCCAGTTGCATTTGAACGCGCCCAGCCTGCACGGCCGGCCGCTGCCCGGCCTGCAGCATAAGTACCCGGAGACGGTGCTCTTCTTCCCCCGGCAGGGGCAGACCTGTCACGCGTACTGCAGCTACTGCTTCCGGTGGGCGCAGTTCGTCGATGAGCCCGACCTGAAGATGGCGACCGACGATGTCGGCTCGCTGGTGGCCTACCTCGGCGAGCATCCCGAGGTGACCAGCGTCCTGGTCACTGGCGGCGATCCCATGATCATGAGCGAGGCGGTGCTCCGCCGGTACCTAGAGCCGCTCATCGATCCGGTGAACCGCCTGGACCACCTCGAGTCGATCCGGATCGGCACCAAGTCGCTGGCCTACTGGCCGCAGCGTTTCGTCAGCGACCCGGACGCCGACGCGACCCTCCGGCTGTTCGGCGAGGTCGTGGCCGCCGGCCGGACGCTGGCCGTGATGGCGCACTTCTCGCATCCGCGCGAGCTCGAGCCGCCGGTGCTCGCCGAGGCGGTACGCCGGATCAACGGCACCGGGGCGGTGATCCGCACGCAGGCTCCGCTGATCAGGTCGATCAACGACGATCCGGAGGCCTGGCGGGTCATGTGGCGGACGCAGGTCCGGATGGGCATGGTTCCCTACTACATGTTCGTGGAGCGGGACACCGGCCCGCAGGACTACTTCGCGGTGCCGCTGGCTCGTGGTTACGAGATCTTCCGCGGGGCCTACCAGGGCGTTTCCGGTCTCGCCCGCACCGTCCGCGGTCCGTCGATGTCGGCTACGCCGGGGAAGGTGTGCGTCGACGGCGTGACCGAGGTAGCGGGCAGCAAGGTCTTCGTCCTGCGCATGATCCAGGCGCGCAACCCGAAGCTGGTGGGAACGCCGTTTTTCGCCAGGTTCGACCCGGCGGCTCGCTGGCTGACCGACCTGGAGCCCGTGTTCGCGTCACGGTTCCCCTACCAGCCCGCCCGCTACGAGGCTGTCCCCGACGAACTGCCCGGGCTCTGGCCCACAGAGCCGGACGAGCCGGGCGAGCTGATGGTCCCGGCCATCTGACCGGAGTCCGCAGCGGACGCCGCACGGTGCACCCGGAAGCGGACGGGTCAAGCGGGTGTGGCGGTTTCGGTCTTGGCGGCCTCGGCAGGCTCGGGCGCACGCTTGCCCTGCTTGATCGCCAGACAGCTCAGCGCGCCGACACCAAGGAGGATGATCGGCAGCAGCATTGTCTGCCGCATGGCGGTCACGTAGGCGAAGGTAAACACGTCGTGGCCGATGCGGGTGATCTCCGCGGCGACCCGGGCGGACAGGCCGGGGCCCAGGTGGGTGCTGCCGCCGGACTGGCCGGCCCCGACCTGGATGCCGTTCTTCGCGGAGTTGTCGATCCCGGCCACGAACCGGCCGCGCACCTGCGGCGGCAGCGCGGCCGACCGGCTGGCCGCCTGGGCCGCCATCGCGGAGACGAGCCTGTTCTGCAGCAGGGCGCCGACGGCAGCGGTGCCGATCACCAGGCCGACCTGCCGGATGGTGTTCAGCACCCCGGATGCCGCACCGGCCATGCGCGGCTCGATGTCACGCATGGCGACCGTGACCATCGGCGCGAAGATGCAGCCCATGCCGAGCCCGGCCACGATCAGGGGGGCAACGAAGACGGGCCACGAAGAGTTCGGCTGAGCGATGAGCGCTATCCAGCCCATCCCGGCACCGAACAGGATCAGCCCGGACATGAGGATGAACTTGCCGCCGATCTTGTCGGTCATCCGGCCCGCCACGGGGGCGACGAACATCGACACCAGGGAGGCGGGTGCCATCGTGAGCCCGGCCTTCAGTGCCGAGAACCCCAGCACGGACTGCAGGTAGATGGTCAGCGGGATGAAGATCCCCATCATCCCCACGGCGAGCACGCCGGACACCCAGTTCACCACCGAGTAGTTCCGGTCCCGGAACAGCGCGAACGGCACCAGCGGCTCCTTATCCTGGGTGAGCTTCTGAACCAGCAAGAAGGCGAGCAGCAGCACCACTCCCAGGCCGAGAACCAGCGGGATGCTGACGAACCCGGTGATTGTCCCCCAGTCGTACTTCTGCCCCTCGACCAGGCCGTAGCAGATCGCCAGCAGCGCCGCGCTGGCCAGCAGCACCCCGGGGATGTCGATCCGGTGCCGCCGGCCGGGCCGCACATCGGGGATGATCAACGGGGTGACCAGCAGCACGAACACGCCGAATGGCAGGTTCACGAAGAAGATCCAGCGCCAGTCGAAGGCGGTCACCAGCAGCCCGCCCAGGGTCGGGCCGGCAACCGTGGCTACCCCGGCCACCGCCCCCCACACCCCGAAAGCCGCCCCGCGCCGGTCGGGCGGGAACGTATTGGTGATGATCGTCAGCGTCTGCGGCATGAGCATCGCCGCGCCCAGTCCCTGCACCGCGCGGAAGCCGATCAGCCAGCTCGGGCTCGCCGCCAGCCCGCACGCGGCCGAGGCCGCCGTGAACACCGCGACACCGCCCATGAACATGATCCGCGGCCCGATCAGGTCACCCAGCCTGCCCGCCGTGATGACCAAGACGGCCAGGACCAGGGCGTAGGCGTTGATCACCCACAGCACATCATCCAGCGAGGCGTGCAGCTTGGTGATCAGGTTCGGGATCGCGATGTTGACGATCGTCAAATCCAGCAGGGTCATAAAGAACCCGAGCGAGACGACCAGCAACACCGCCCATGGGTTTCCGCGCAGCTTGGTCATGCCT
>JBKQQQ010000234.1:0-7310 GCA_052144275.1 Streptosporangiaceae bacterium | reverse complement strand
ACGGTGAAGGTGAGGCCGGGCCCACGTTCGGCGCTTGCCCCGCTCCGCTCGCCTGGGCGGCGCGCAGAGAGGTTAAGCACAGGCGGCAGGGGTCCGGCGATTCTGGCAGAGGAGGTCACCATGACTTCGGCAACAATCAAGCGGGACAGCGGCGCGGGCGGGCGCCATGCGGAAGGCCGCGGTGCCGGGATGGTCCTGTTCGCGTCCATCCTGCTGCTGGTCATCGGGTTCTTCAACATGCTGTACGGCATTGCCGCGATCGCTAACTCGCACGTGTTCATCGCCGGCGCGCACTACGTGATCGGTGACCTGCGGGCCTGGGGCTGGGTCACGCTCATCCTGTCCGTCCTGCAGCTGGTCGCGGCAGGCGGCGTCGTGATGGGCAACCAGCTGGCGCGCTGGTTCGCCGTCGCCGTGGTCGGGATCAACGCCATCGAGATGATGTTCTTCATCCCGGCCTACCCGTTCTGGGCGCTGGTCATCATCGCCGCGGACGTAGTGGCGCTGTGGGGGCTGTGCGCTTACGGCAGCCGCGAGAACCTCGAAGCCGTCTAGCACCGCAGTGCCCGGACCGGTCTTGACCTGGGACAGACTCTGCCCTGAGGGAGGAGGCGGGAAGTCCGGTACCGGCCCGGTGAGCAGTGATGGAATGTATTCCATCCTTCGCCGGGCCCGCACCGCCGAGCATAGTTCTCACGAGCGGGAGCCGGGCGATGACCACGTTGTACTCGCCGACCATCACCCCTGCCTGGGTGAGGTACCGGAGCAGTCAGCATGTGACGATCTCGGCATGGACAAGATCGTGGTCCCCGTCGGATTGCTCTACCCGTACAACCAGAAAGCGCCCCCACGTTGTCTGCGCAAGCGACGGACACGTTTCTGTTGTCTATGTGCCACATGAGCATCCCGTTCCGGCCGTCTCGCCGGGGACAGGCTCGTGTAGGGAGGGCGCTCACGCATGGCGTTACCGGCGAGCAACGCAAGCCCTCGCGCGCAGTTCACCTGCCTGTCGCCCATAAACCTCACGATCGGCCTCGGCCCATTTCTGGACGTCCAATGTCCTGCCAACGCGGTCTGAGTTGCGGGCTGTTGCTGGACGGCAGCAGTCTGCGCTGGTGGCAGCGATGACACCGGACTCGAGCCCTCAGGGCACGCCCGCGCAGCGTTGGCTCGCGCGTCTTAGTTTCCTGCTCGTGGGCGTGGCGATCGTGATCCTGGCGGTTTTCGCCGGGCTGAAGAGCCTGACGATGCTCGCCGTGGGCCTGGCCGCCGCGGCGGTGAGCCTGGCCGCCGCGTTCTTGTTCCTTTCCCAGCGGGGCATCCGGCGCTGGTTGTCGCTGGTGGTCTTCGTCCTTGCGCCGGTTGCCGTGATCGTCGTTTTCGCGTTCAGGGACCTGCTGTGGGTGGCGGTCGCGTCGGCCGTAGCCTGGCTGCTTGCCACCGTGACCGCGCGCTGGGCGCTGGCCGGGGACCCAGCGGACTGGCGGATGCCCGAACATACGGCGGAGCCGCCTGCCCGGCACCCGTACCTGATCATGAATCCGAAGTCCGGCGGCGGGAAAGTCGAGAAGTTCGACCTGAAACGCAAGGCCGAAGACCTCGGCGCGGAGGTATTTCTGATTGGCGGGCCCGAGCCCGTCGACGTCGCCCATGTGGCCCGTGAGGCCGTGGCACAGGGTGCCGACCTGCTGGGCGTCGCCGGAGGCGACGGCACGCAGGCCCTGGTAGCCGGCGTCGCCGCCGAGCACGGCCTCCCGTTCGTGGTGATCACCGCGGGTACGCGCAATCATTTCGCCCTCGATCTCGGGCTGGACCGGGAGGACCCGCCGGCCTGCCTGGGTGCTTTGTCCGATGGTGTCGAGCTGCGGGTCGACCTCGGGATGATCAACGGCCAGGTCTTCGTCAACAACGCGTCGTTCGGCGCGTACGCCGAGGTCGTCGAGACCCCGGCCTACCGGGGCGACAAGCTGAAGACGACGCTGGACCTGCTCCCGGACCTGCTGCAAGGGCACCGCGGAGCACGGCTATCCGCGCGGGCGGACGGCACGGAGATCAGGTCGCCGCAGGCGCTGCTGGTGGCCAACAATCCGTACGGAACCGGGGACATCGCCGGCCTGAGCCGCCGCGCCCGGCTGGATCGCGGCGTACTCGGCGTGGTCGGCGTCAAGGTCCGCAGTGCCCGGCAGGCCGTCGACCTGGTCCGCGGCCGACATGCCACCGGACTGAGCGTGCTGGCCACGAAGGAAATCGAGATCAGCGCCGACGCGGCCCGGATCCCGGTCGGCATCGACGGCGAGGCGGTATCGGTGTCGACGCCGGTGACCTGCACGATCTCCCCCTCCGCGCTCCGCGTCTGGGTACCCAGGGAGCGGCCGGGCGTCCCCGCGCCGAAGCCCCCCGTGAACTGGGCCAGGCTCCGGCACCTCGCAGGGCCGCAGATACACGGCTCGCGAAACGCATCTGGTGAGGATCTGCCCCCTCGGCGATGATGGCGGACGCCCTGCCCGAGATCGGTCCGCAGGGTCACCAGCCATCAATAACGGGCACCGGGCTTCGTACGCCCCGCGCCGTCGCGGCGCGCACCAGGTGCCCGGAGCGCGCACCGCGCTCGGCCACGCCTACGGCGGCGACTCGCAGTTTTTCTCCATGTGGGTGGTGGCCAGCACGCCGCGCTAGGGCGCGACCGGGCGGTCAGTTCATGGGCGCCCTGGGCGTGGGCTGCTTCATGCCGGTGCCGCGCCAGTCCGGCCCGCAGCCGGGTAGCGGCGGCGGCGGGCCAGGCCCTGAGCCGACGCCGGATCCTCCTGATGGCGGCCGGCGGGCCGAGGCGGGAGCAGATGCGGACCGGGTCCTGGTCCCGGTCTGATCCCGGCCCGCCGCGCTAGCGCAGCTGACCGGCAGGGACGCGTCAGCCGGTGTAGCTGACCGGGAGGCGCTTGATGCCGTTGATCCAGCCGGAGCGCAGGCGGACCGGGTCGCCGGCCTTGGTGATGTCCGGCATGGCGTCGGCGATCGCGTTGAAGATCAGCTGGATCTCCAGCTTGGCCAGGTTGGCGCCCAGGCAGTAGTGGGTGCCCAGGCCGCCGTAGCCGAGGTGCGGGTTCGGGTTGCGCAGGACGTCGAAGCGCCCGGGCTCGTCGAAGACCTCCTCGTCGAAGTTGGCCGAACGGTAGAACAGCCCGACGCGCTGCCCCGCCTTGATCTCCTGCCCGCCGAGGACCGTGTCCCGGGTCGTGGTGCGCTGGAACACGGTGATCGGGGTGGCCCAGCGGACGATCTCGTCGGCCGCGGTCTCCGGGCGGGACGCCTTGAACAGCTCCCACTGGTCCGGGTGGTCGAGGAAGGCGAGCATGCCGTGCGCGATGGCGTTGCGGGTGGTCTCGTTGCCGGCTACCGCCAGCATCAGCACGAAGAACCCGAACTCGTCGTCGGACAGCCCCTGCCCGTCGATCTCGGCGTTGATCAGCTTGGTGACGATGTCGTCCCGGGGGCACCCGCGCCGCTCCTCGGCCATGGCCATGCTGTAGCCGAGGATCTCGGCGGCGGCGATCTCGCCGATGTTCTCCTCCCCCGGCGGCTGGTCGTCGTAGCCGATCATCTGGTTGGACCAGGAGAAGATCTTGCCCCGGTCCTCCTGCGGGACGCCGATCAGCTCGCTGATCGCCTGCAGCGGCAGCTCGGAGGCCACGTCCGTGACGAAGTCGCCGGTGCCGGACTCCAGCGCGGTCGCCACGATGCGCTCGGCGCGCTCGGTGAGGACCTGGCGCAGGTTGCCGATGGCGCGCGGGGCGAAGCCGCGGGAGACGATGCCGCGCAGCTTGGTGTGCTGGGGCGGGTCCATGTTGAGCAGGATGATCCGCTGCATCTCGATGGACTCGCGGGGCATGCCCTCCTTGAACCGGATCAGCGCGGTGTTCTCCTCCGACGAGTAGACGTCCGGCGTCTTGGAGATCGCCAGGATGTCGGCGTGCCGGGTGACCGCCCAGTACCCCTCGTCGTCGAACCCGGCCGAACCCCGCCGCTGCGGCACCCACCAGACCGGGGCCGCCCGGCGCAGCTCAGCGAACTCCTCGGCGGGCACCCTGGTGGTGTAGATCTCCGGGTCGGTGAAGTCGAAGCCAGGCGGGATGTCCGGTACGGCCACGGCTACCTCCCTTGGCCATTGGTGGAACGTGTTCTAGTTTTGATTAGACCACGGATTGCGGAGGTGAGCCATGGGCTCTGCGGTGATCGTCGAGGCGGCACGGACCCCGGTCGGCAAGCGGGGCGGTGCGCTTTCTGGCCTGCACGCCGCCGAGCTTCTGGGCGGCATCCAGGTGGCCCTGATCGACCGCGCCGGGATCGCGCCGGACGCCGTCGAGCAGGTGGCCGGCGGCTGCGTGACCCAGGCGGGCGAGCAGTCCAACAACGTCACCCGGACCGCCTGGCTCCATGCCGGGCTACCGTATCAGGCCGGCTGCCTGACGCTCGACGCCCAGTGCGGTTCGGCGCAGCAGGCCGCGCACCTGGTGGCCGGGCTCATCGCGGCGGACGCGATCGGCGTCGGGATCGCCTGCGGGGTGGAGGCGATGAGCCGGGTGCCGCTGCGGGCCGCGGTCGGGACAGACTTCGGCTCGCCCCGGCCTGACTCCTGGGACATCGACCTGCCGAACCAGTTCGTCGGGGCCGAGCGCATCGCGCGGCGGCGCGGGCTGTCCCGCGCGGACGTCGACGCCTTCGGCCTGCGGTCCCAGACCCTGGCGCAGGCCGCCTGGGCGCAGGGGCGGTTCGACCGGGAGGTCGTGCCGGTCAAGGCGCCTGGCGAAGCGGGGACCCGGGTCGTCGACCGCGACGAGGGACTGCGGGAGACGAGCATGGCGGCGCTGGCGCGGCTCAAGCCCGTGGTCCCCGACGGCCTGCACACGGCCGGCACGTCGTCGCAGATCTCCGACGGCGCGGCCGCGGTGCTGCTGGCCGAGGAAGGCCGGGCGCGGGAACTCGGGCTGCGGCCCCGGGCGCGGATCGTCGCGCAGTGCCTGATCGGCGCCGAACCGTACTTCCACCTGGACGGCCCCGTCCAGGCGACCGAGCGGGTGCTCGCCCGCAGCGGCATGACCATGGGCGACATCGACCTGTTCGAGGTCAACGAGGCGTTCGCGTCGGTGGTGCTGTCCTGGCTGGCCGTACACGGGGCCGAGGAGGACCGGGTCAACGTCAACGGCGGCGCGATCGCCCTCGGCCATCCAGTGGGCAGCTCCGGCGCCCGGCTGCTCACCACCGCGCTGCACGAACTCGAGCGGCGCGGCGCGGGCACGGCGCTGATCACCATGTGCACCGGCGGCGCGATGGCCACCGCCACCATCATCGAGCGTCTGTGACCCTAGGGGTGCTGGCTGCTCACCGCGATGACCTCGCCGGTGAGGTAGGAGGCGTAGTCGCTGGCCAGGAAGACCATGACGTTGGCGACCTCCCAGGGCTGCGCGGCGCGGCCGAACGCCTCCCGGCCGGCGAGTTCGGCGAGCAGGTCCTCGCTGGTCACCTTGGCCAGGAACGGGTGGATGGCCAGGCTCGGCGCCACCGCGTTGACCCGGATGCCGTGCCCGGCGACGTCCAGCGCGGCGCACCGGGTGAAGGCCATCACGCCTGCCTTGGCCGCCGCGTAGTGCGCCTGGCCCGGCTGCGCGCGCCAGCCGAGCACCGAGGCGTTGTTGACGACCGCTCCCCCGTGCCCCTGGGCGACCATCTGGCGCAGCGCCGCCCGGGTGCAGCGGAAGGTCCCGTTGAGCGTGACGTCGAGCACCCGCAGCCACTGCTCGTCGGTCATCTCGAGCACCGAGCTGGTGCCGCCAAGCCCGGCGTTGTTGATCATCACGTCGATCCGGCCGAAATGGCCGGCCGCGCCCTCGATCAGCGCGGCGACCTGCTCCTCGTCGGTCACATCACAAGATTGGGCCCAAACGAGGCCGGCATAAGCCTCAGCCAGCTCATCCCGGGTCGCGGCCAGCCGCCGCTCGTGCTGGTCGCTGATCGCCACCCGGGCCCCCTCTTCCAGGCAGCGCCGGGCGGCGGCGCCGCCGATGCCGGTGCCGGCCGCCGCGGTGACGACGACCACCTTGCCCTCGAGCAGGCCGTGCCCCTTCACCGGGGCAGGCCGAGGGCGCGGCTGGCGATGATGTTCCGCTGGATCTCGTCGGACCCGCCGTAAATCGTGTCGGCCCGGCTGAACAGGAAAAGCCGCTGCCATTCGTCCAGGTCGCAGGTTTCGCCCCCGGCTACCGCGGAGGGGGCGCCCTGCACGTCCATGGCCAGCTCGCCGAGCTGCTGATGCCAGCGGGACCAGAGGATCTTGAGCACGGACGCCTGGGTGTCGTCGGTCCCGCCCAGGGTATCGAGGGCGTACGCGCGGATGACCTCCAGGCCGATCCAGGCCCGGGCGAGCCTGTCGCGCAGCAGCGGGTCGGCGCCCGCCTCGGCGTGCCGGGCCAGGTCTAGGAGGTTCTCGAGTTCGCGGCGGAATCCGACCTGCTGGCCGAGCATGGCCGCGCCGCGCTCGACGGCCAGCGTGGCCTTGGCGATCCGCCAGCCGTCGCCCGGCTCGCCGACCACGTTGGCTGCCGCGGTGCGCGCGCCGTCGAAGAAGACCTCGTTGAACTCCGAGGTGCCGGTCAGCTGCCTGATCGGGCGGACCGTGACCCCTGGCTGGCGCATCGGGACCAGCAGGTAGGACAGGCCTCGGCTTCGTTTCGAGCCTGGTTCGGTCCGGGCCAGCACGAAGCACCAGTCGGCCAGGTGAGCCAGCGACGTCCAGACCTTCTGGCCGGTGATCACCCATTGCCCACCCACCACCCCATCCCCCTTCACTAGCTCGGCCCGGGTGGCCACCGCGGCCAGGTCGGACCCGGCGCCGGGTTCGGAGTAGCCCTGGCACCAGAGTTCCGTGACGGCCTTGATCGGGGGGAGGAAGCGCTTTTTCTGCTCCGGCGTGCCGAACGCGATCAGGGTCGGCCCGAGCAGTTCCTCGCCCACGATCGAGACCCGGGCGGGCGCGTCGGCCCGGGCGTACTCCTCGTGGAAGATGACCTGCTGGGCGAGGGTGGCGCCACGGCCGCCGTGTTCGGCGGGCCAGCCCAGGCAGGTCCAGCCCGCGGCGGCCAGGTGCCGGTGCCAGGCGAGCCGTTCGTCATAGCGCTCGTGCTCGCGACCCGGGCCGCCCGCCCCGCGCAGCCCGGCGAACGGGCCGGTCAGGTTGGCTTTCAGCCACTCGCGCACCTCGGCGCGGAACTCCTCGTCCTGCGGCGTGAACCGCACCCGGGCCTCCTCCGGGGGCTGGC
>JBKQQQ010000233.1:0-9011 GCA_052144275.1 Streptosporangiaceae bacterium | reverse complement strand
CCGTCGACGACGATCTCGTCGCCCTCCTCGTAGGCGTTGGTCCAGTGCAGCACGTAGGTCGGGTCGAACTCGAACCAGCGGATGTCGCCCGGGCCGCCGCGGCGCGGGATGACGCCGAGCCGGGACGCAGTACCGCGCCACCTACACGGTGGCGCCGCCCGCACTGCTCACCACCCTGCTGCACAACGAGGCGCTGCTGGCGCAGGCCGACATCTCCTCGCTGCGCATGCTCGGCTCCGGCTCGACGCCGCTGGCGCCCAGCCTGCTGCAGGGCTGGCACGACAAGTACGGCATCGAGATCATCAACTTCTACGGCTCCAACGAGGGCATCGCGCTGCTCGGCACGCCCAAGGACATCCCCGACCCGGCGGTGCGGGCACTGTACTTCCCGCGCTACGGCGCCCGGAGCTGGTCGTTCTCGATGGCGCGGACGACGCTGGCGCGGATCGTGGACCCGGCCACGGGCGCGGAGATCACCGAGGCGGGGGTTCCCGGCGAGTTGCGTATCAAGGGCCCCGGCGTGTTCCCCGGGTACCTGCCGGCCAGTGGCGTGCCCGACCCGTTCGACGCGGACGGTTACCTGAAGACCGGGGACATCTTGGAGATCGCCGGCGACGACCTGCAGTACCTGCACTACGTCGACCGGTCCAAGGACATGGTCGTCCGCGGTGGCATGAAGATCTCGGCGGCCGAACTCGAGGGCTTCATCTCCGGCTACCCGAAGGTCGACGACGTGGCCGTGGTGGCCTACCCCGATGAGGTGCTCGGCGAGCGCGCCTGCGCCGTCGTGGTGCCCCGCCCGGCCAGACCGTGACGCTGGCCGAGATCGTGGCGTACCTGCGCGGCCTCGGCATCGCCACGTTCAAGCTGCCCGAGCGGCTCGAGCTGCGGGACGAACTGCCCCGCAACCCGCTCGGCAAGATCCTCAAGCGCGAATTGCGGGACGAATTGCGCCGTTGAGTACTACCGCCGCGGTGGTCAGCAATGGCTCAGAGCGGGAACACGATCCCGGACTACGGCTTGCGGCCGATTCCGCACATCCCGGGCACTTGGCCGGCGTCGGGGAAGGGAGTGTCGCCGGGACGCCAGCGGGTCAGCTCCACTACCCCGGGCTCTACCAGCTCGAGGCCGTCGAAGAAGCTGGTGAGCTGCTCGGGGCTGCGAGGATGGTAGGTGTTGGCGGAGTTCTCGTTGTAGTGGCGGACGGCCTCGGTGAACGTCTCGCTGGTGTTCACGCCGTCGCTGAGGGCGAGATAGCTGCCGGACGGCAGGACGCTCATCAGCTGCTCGATGACCGACTGCGGGTGGTCGGAGTCGGGAATCTGGCCGACGATGCCTAGCATCATGAGCGCGACGGGCCGGGTGAAGTCCAGCGTCTGGGCCGCCTGGGCCAGGATCTTGTCGGTCTCGCGCAGGTCGGCGTCGATGTAGTCGCAGGCGCCCTCGGGGGTGCTCGTGAGCAGGGCGCGGGCGTGCACAAGCACGAGGGGGTCGTTGTCGACGTAGACGATGCGCGATTCCGGGGCGATCGCCTGGGCGACCTGGTGCGTGTTGTTGGCGGTCGGCAGGCCGGTGCCGATGTCCAGGAACTGGCGGATCCCCGCCTCGCCGGCCAGGTACCGAACCGCGCGACCCAGGAACGCCCGGTCAGCTCGCGCGAGGCGGGTTATATCCGGGAACATCGCCATGACCTGGTCGCCGACCATGCGGTCGGCCGGATAGTGATCCTTGCCGCCCAGCCAGTAGTTCCAGACCCGGGCCGAGTGCGGCACGGACGTGTCGAGCTTAGGCGCGTTGTGGCCGGAGACGGACGAGCTGTCGGTCACGGGTGACTTCTCCGCTCTTGGTGTTATGTCAGGGAATGGAGTGAGCGTAGTGGGCACAGGAACTGCAGAGCACATTAGGGCCTAGGCTTGCGCCAGGAGCGCGCTGAGCATGTCTTTGCTGGCGGTGCCCGTGGCGGCCTGGACGCACAGCTGGTCCATGACGGTCACGTAGTCGGTGACGTCGTCGGGCTGGTCGAGGTAAAGCGCGCTGTTGAGCTGCTCGAGGTAGACCACGTCGGGCAGGTCGGGTTCGGGGAACCGCAAGATGGTGAACGGACCGCCGGCCGCGGCGTGCGGGCCGACGTCGAACGGGACGATCTGCAAGGTGACGTTGGGCAGGTCTGTGAGCTGCAGCAGGTGTTTCAGCTGGGCGCGCATCACGGCCGGGCCGTCCGGGGACCGGCGCAGCGCCGCCTCGTCCAGCACGGCCCACAGCTCCGGGGCGTCGGGCTGGACGAGGAGCTCCTGACGCTGCATCCGGAGGCTGACCCGGCGTTCGATCTCCTCAGCGGAGGCGCGGGCGTTGGAGATGAGGATGACGGCGCGGGCGTAGTCCTCGGTCTGCATGAGGCCGTGGACGAACTGCACCTCATAGGTGCGGATGACCGAAACGGCCTTTTCCAGCCCGATGTAGAGCTCGAGCCATCTGGGCAGGATGTCGCTGTACTGCTGCCACCAGTCCGGGGCGCTGGCCGTGCGGGCCAGGGCCAGCAGCTTCTCGCGTTCGGCCTCGTCGGTGACCCCGTACAGGCTGAGCAGGTCGGCCACGTCGCGCGGCCTGGCGGCGCTGCGCCCCCGCTCCAGGCGGCTGATCTTGGAGTGAGTAGCGCGTATGGCCTCGGCGGCCTGCGCGGTGGTGAGGTTGCTGGCTTCCCGCAGCCGCCGCAGCTGCGTGCCCAGCGCGATCCGCAGCACGGTCGGCCCGCTACGCGCGCTGGTGAGCGTACCGACGCTAAGTGTGCGGGTAAACGCGCGGGCGGGCTCGCCCTGCCAATCCTGACCCGTGATCATCGACGCTCCCTGCGGCCGCACCTGGCCGTGCCGAACGCACCCAGTGTCCCACCGTCCGGTCCGCGGTGCTACCGGAAGGCGGTCAGCCGCCGGAGCAGTGGCCGGCCGGGGGCGGCACGTCCAGGGTGGGGTTCCGGTCGAAGAACCCTGTCGGCTTGAGCACGAAGCCGCAGCGGGCGACCGGCATGACGGGCCAGTCCTCCGGACGCGGGACATGAGTGGGGCCGAACGTGTGCCAGACGACGATGTCGGCGCCGTCGATGTCCTGGTCGCCGGCGATGAAGGCGGGCAGGCCGGCTCCGCCCGGGTTCTGGTTGACGAAGTCGCCGGCCGGCCAGCGATGGGCCGGGTCGTACCGGGTGACCCACAGGTGGTTGGCCGCGAACCCGGCCCGCTTGGCCAGTGGCGAGGCGGGGTCGGCCAGCAGCACCGGGGCGGACTCCGGGTAGAGCGTGTAACCGGTGGGACGGCCGAACCGGTTGGACCGTTCGGTGCTGACGATCCGCCAGGTCCGCCCCCGGGACCCGTCCGCGCGGCGGCCCGCCTGCGACTCGCGGGTCAGCCGGGTCACCGTCTGCGCGATGGCGTTGCCGTACGGGTTGTCCGGCCCGATCGGCAGGCCGCTGACGTCCACCTCCTCCACCGCGTTGGCCAGCCCGTCCACGGTCATGTCCAGCCGGGCGCTGAACAGGTGCTGGTGGAACGGCGCGGCCAGGCCGGGCGCGACCTCGGTGGAGTACGGGTGCTCACTCTGCTGGGCCGAGGTGAACAGCACCCCGGTCGCCTTGACCTCGCACTCGATGGTGCCGTCCAGGTAGAAGTACCAGTAGAAGCCGTAGTCGTAGTTGCCGACCGTGGTGAAGTAGGACACCACGAGCCTGCGCTGGCGCCGGGAGGCGGCCGAGCCGTTGAAGATGTCGGTGTGCTTCCACAAGATGCCGAAGTCTTCCTCGTGGATGCAGATCGCGTTTGGTATGGTCCGGGGCTGGCCGGTGTCGTCGGTCACGGTGGCGTCCAGGTAGGCGATCTCACCCAGGCAGTCGCAGCCGAGCTCGAGGGAGTTGACGAACTTGCCGACCAGGTACTCGCCGGTGTCGAAGTACGCCTGCCAGTAGCGGAACTTCGGGTCGCCGTAGGACACGACCATCTCCGGGATCGACGCCCGGTAGAGCACCGGGCGCCCGTTCACGCTGACCTGATGCAGGCTCAGGCCCTCGCGGGCGTCGAAGCCGATCCGCATCGACCAGTCCTGCCAGCGCAGCGCGTGCCCGTCCAGCGTGAAGCTCGGCCCCTCCGGCTGGGTGATCTCGATGGGCTTCAGCGTGGTGCGATGCGGGCCGCGCACGGCCTCGTCGTCGTAGTCGCCGGATTCAGCCGGCACCGGGAGCTCGAACTCGTCGGTGACCTTGAAGACCTTCTTCTCCACCAGGTCCACGTAGGCGGCGACGCCGTCGACCGGGTGCGCCCAGGCCAGGTCGTGCTCGCGGGCCTGGACGAAGGCGAGCACGCGGACCATCCGCCGCCGGTCGTCGTCGGCCACCCCGAACATGCCCGCGGTGATCGGGCAGGTCCTTATCTGGCTGACGTCCTGGTACCCTCGGCGGGCCATCGCGGCCCGCCACTGCGGGTCGGCCTTGGTGATCTCGTCCACGGCCGCGTAGTCGCTCTCCAGGATGGGCATCTGGCCGTCTTTACCCGGGTCGAGACGGCGCGCGCTGACGACTTCGGCGTGCGTGAGCGACACCACCACGTCGGTCGACTCACCGGTGTCGCGGTTGACCAGGAACGCGCGCAGGCGGCGATCCATGGCCTTCCGGTCGGCGAGCACCTCATCCTTGGGCGCCTCCTCCAGGCCGTAGTAGGCGAACCTGACGGGCTCGGCCAGCAGGCCGGCCGCCGCCATGATGTCCCGGCCCGCCAGGTACTCGGCCGCGGTGGCCGGGTCGAGCGGATGCGCCGGGTGCGCGCTGTCCGTCTCGCCGGCCCGGACGGCGGTGTCGGTCATGAGAGATCCTTCTGGATTGCTCGTCGCCTCGTCGGCTGTTCGGGGTTACTCGTCGGCGATGATCGAGCCGACCCGGTCGCCCAGGCCGGGGTCGCGCCTGACCAGCCAGATCGAGTAGAGGATGAACACCACGACGAGGCCCACCGCGACCCACGGGAACCAGTTGTACGGCTGGATCGGCGGCGACGGCCTGAACAGGTAGTAGATGGGGACGGCGATCGCGACCACGCCGAGGGCCGGCAGCACGATGTGCTTGACCGGGTTGAACTCGGCCGGCCGGTACTTGCGGTAGTAGAACGGCAGCGCCACGTTGGCCGCGAGGTACACGAACAGGATCAGGATCGTGCCCATCGTGCTGGCCTCGAAGAAGAAGTTCAGCGCGTCCAGGCTGTTGCCGTGCCCGCCGATCCAGTGGCCGAGCGCCCAGCCCAGGGTGATGGCCCCGGCGATGCCGACGAAGGCGATGATGGCGTTGACCGGCGTCCGGCGGACCGGGTGGACCCGGCCGATCCAGCTCGGCAGCAGGCCCTCGCGCCCGGCGTTGAAGATCAGCCGGCACTGGGAGTTCACCGCGGCGATCAGCACGCCCAGGGTGGAGGTCAGCCCGGCCAGGTACGCGATGAAGGCCAGCCAGGCCGCCACGCTGTGGGCGACGGCGATGAACGGGATGAGGGGTGCCTCGAGCGCCGTGGCGTTGTAGTGGAAGCCGGTGACCGTGGCGTAGGCCAGCAGCAGGTACGTGAAGGCCATCAGGGCGATCGACAGGAACACGGCCCGGGGCACGTTGCGCCGGGGGTTGGTGGTCTCCTCGGCCAGCGCCGCCGAGTTCTCCCAGCCGATGAACAGGTAGACGGCCAGCGGGAAAGCGAGGGCCAGGCCGTGGAAGTGGTTCGTGAGGTGGCTGGGCTGGAACGGCACGGCGCTGAGGTGGCCGCCGTTCTTGATCAGCACGGCGATCGACACGACGAGCAGCACCGTCAGCTCGAAGGCGAAGAAGAAGCCGGCCAGCCTGGTCGACACGGCCACGCCGCGGAACATCATGACCATGGCTCCGGCGGTGAAGACGGCGGAGAAGATGATCCAGGGAATACTCACGTTGAAGTAGAACTGCAGCATGATCGACAGGAACCCGCCCGAGATGACCATGACACCCGCGATCGCGATGATGTAGCCGGCGCCGCACAGCAGCGCCGTGGTCACCGCGCTGGTGCCGCCGAAGGTCTTGCCCACGAAGGTGATGAAGCCGCCGGTCGACGGGTGCGCCCGGGAGAACTCCGACAGCGTGTTGCCGAGCAGCGCGATGGCGACGGCGGCGACGAGCACGACCAGCGGCGAGGCGAGGCCGGCAAAGAGCACGATCCCCGCGAAGCCGAAGTAGAAGCTGTAGGCCGGGCCGATGTTCGCCATCGTCGAGGCGGAGATGTCGATCAGGCCCAGCGCCCCGCGGTGCAGCCGCTCCGCGGATTCAGGTGCCTTTGTTTCCGAGAACGGAACGTGTGCCGCTTCGCTCATGTGGCTCACTCCCTCGAGGGGCTGGCTGGGCTGGTGTTAGCACTCATTTAATACGGATCATGCGCGGGACCGGGGTGGACGGTCAACCAGGGAGTCTTACTGATGCAGGGTCGCCGTCGGCCTGCCCTCGGCCTGCCAACATTGGCAAGCGCTTTCCAATTTCTGCGAAACGTACCTGATCAGGGCCCGGATGCGCAAGAGCCAGGCGGGCGTGGCCAGCCGGGAATGGTCAGCTGGGAATGGTCAGCCGGAGTGGTCAGCGGGCGGGCGCGGCAGGGTGCTTTCCCGCAGGATGACCTCGCCGGGCACCGGGATGACCCGCGGCTGCTGCTCCCCGGCGGCCGCGTCGGGGCCCGTGACGGCGCGGGCGACGGCGCCCGTGTCGGCGGCCTCGGCCAGGACCAGGCCGGCCGCCATTTCCCCCATCCGCTTGAGCGGCAGCCGCACGGTGGTCAGCGGCGGGTAGGCATCGCGGAGGGTGAGGATGTCGTCGAATCCGGCCAGCGCGATATCGGCGGGCACCTGCAGGCCGTCGGCCCGCAGCCGGGCCAGCGCGCCCATGGCCATCACGTCGGTGACCGCGAACACGCAGTCCGGCAGCGGTTCGGCGGCCAGGACGGCGCTCATCGCCTCGTAGCCGCCGTCCCTGGTGAACGGGCCGTGGACGATCCGGGCCGCCTCCAGCGGCACTGACCAGGCCGCCAGCCCGGCGCGGAATCCGTCGAGCCGGTCGCGTGCGGTCAGCAGGCCGCGCGGTCCGGCCAGCACGGCGAAGCGGCGGTGGCCGAGCGCGACCATGGCCCGGGCCAGCGCCTCGGCGCCCGCGGCGTTCTCCGGCAGGATCGTGTCCACGCCCAGCAGGTCCTGGCCGACGGCCACGGCCCGGCCGCCGGATCGGGTGAAGGCGGCGATCTCGGCCCGCAGCGCCTCCCTGGCCCCGGCGTCGTCGGACCGGCTGCCGACCAGGATCACCGCGCGAGCCCGCTGGGCGCGCATCAGCGCGACGTACTCCCGTTCGGCCGCCTCGGTGGCTGAGGTGCTCCAGATGCAGACCAGCAGGTGCCGTGCGGCGGCGGCCTCGATCAGGCCGCCCGCGATGGAGGAGAAGTAGGGGTCGGCGATGTCGTGCACGACCACGCCGATCATCGTGCTCTGCCCGGTGGCGACGGCCCTGGCCTGCAAGTTGGCCGTGTAGCCGAGTTCGGTGACGGCCCGGTTGACCCGTTCGGCCAGGCGCGGCCCGACCCGGCGCGCGCCCTCGTTCACGACCCGGGACGCAGTGGTCAGCGATACCCCGGCCCGGTCCGCGACGTCCTGCAGGGTCACCCTGCTTACTCTCGGGCTTATTCCCGGCGACCGCGGCCGGGTCAGCTCCTGACGGGCCTGGCTCACGGCCTCCTGGCAGGCCTGGCTCACGGCCTCCTCCCTCACCGTCGCGTCCTCGCTGTCCCGCGCTTGACCCATTATCCGGGGCCAGCCTAATCTGGGAAAGCACTTTCCCGCGTATACAGAACAGGTTAGCATCGCACTCGTCACCGACCGAAAGCCATCTCCATGACGCGCAAGGTCATCCACGTCGCTCTCAACGGTGTCACTGGCCGGATGGGATACCGGCAGCACCTGGTCCGCTCCCTGCTCGCCATCCGGGAGCAGGGCGGCGTGCGGCTCGAGGATGGCACCACCGTGTACCCCGAGCCGATCCTGGTCGGGCGCAACGAGGAGCGGCTGCGCGCCATCGCCGAACGGCACGGCCTGGAGCGCTGGACCACCTCTCTGGACGAGGTGCTGGCCGACCCTGGCGTCGACGTCTACTTCGACACCCAGGTCACCAGCGCGCGCGAGGTCGCCCTGCTGAAGGCGATCGAGGCAGGCAAGCACGTCTACACCGAGAAGCCGATGGCGGGTTCGCTGGCCGGCGCGCTGCGGCTGGCTCGCGCGGCCAAGGCCGCCGGGATCACCCACGGGGTGGTCCACGACAAGCTGTTCCTGCCCGGCGTGATGAAGCTGCAGCGGCTTGTTGGCAGCGACTTCTTCGGCCGGGTGCTCTCGGTCCGGCTGGAGTTCGGCTACTGGGTGTTCGAGGGCGACGAGATCCCGGCGCAGCGGCCGTCCTGGAACTACCGCGCGGAGGACGGCGGCGGGATCGTGCTCGACATGTTCCCGCACTGGCAGTACTTGCTGACCGACCTGTTCGGCCCGGTCAGCGCGCTGTACGCGAGGAGCACCACGCATATCCCGCGGCGCTGGGACGAGTCGGGCAGCCCCTACGACGCGACCGCGGACGATGCCGCGTACGCGGTGCTCGAGTTCGCCAGCGGGGCGTTCGCCTCGGTGAACTCCTCCTGGACGGTCCGGGTCAACCGGCGGGAACTGCTCGAGCTCCAGGTGGACGGCACGATCGCCAGCGCGGTGGCCGGGCTGCGCGATTGCGCCGTGCAGCACCGGGTGTCCACGCCGATGCCAGTGTGGAACCCCGACCTGCCCGACCCCATCGACTACCAGGCGCTGTGGTCGGACGTGCCGGACAACATGACCTTCGACAACGGGTTCAAGGTGGAGTGGGAGCTGTTCCTGAAGTGCGCCTGTCAGGGCCGGCCGTTCGCCTGGGACCTGGTCGAAGGGGCCAAGGGTGTGCAGCTGGCCAACCTGGCGCTGCA
>JBKQQQ010000232.1:0-4127 GCA_052144275.1 Streptosporangiaceae bacterium | reverse complement strand
GTGGCCTACGCCACGGTATGGCTGCTGTCCGGAGAATCCAGCTACGTCAACGCGCATCCGCTGATACTTGACGGCGGCGCGACCAGCTTCGCCTTACCGCCCTGGCGGTGCGTGGCGCTAGGAATCTGCCGACAGCGCCCGGCGCGGGTGGCTGCCGTCAACGTACCCGACGAACGGCGGGTAGATGTTGTAGCCGAGCAGTTCCTGCAGCCGTTCCGGCAGCTCACGGACGATGTCGCGGGGCACGGCCAGGCAGTGGTTCTCCTGCTGCCGCAGCCAGCCGGCCGCGTACTCCAGGATCACGCCGAGTCGCGGCCGGGTGGTCTGGTTCGCGCCGCCTCCGTGCCAGAGGCTGCCCAGGTAGAACAGGGCCGATCCGGGCGACATCTCGGCCGCCTCCACCGGATCGTCCGGGCCTGGCTGCCGGCCCGGCTCCCACCGGTGACTGCCGGGGACGAACCTGGTGGCGCCATTCTCCGCGGTGAACTCATCGAGCGGCCACATGGTGTTGACCACTAGCGGCGGATGCGGCTCGGGTACCGGGTAGATGGCGTCGTCCCGGTGCAGGATCTGCGCCTTCTCGCCAGGCCCGATGCAAATGCCGACCGGGGCGCTGAGCTGGTAATGGCCGAGTACCTGGTCGAGGACGTCGAGCAGCAGCGGGTCGGTGGCGATCGCGTCGACCGTGCGGGTCTTGGCGAACAGGGCGTAGATCCGCTGCGTGTCGAAGCCCTCGAAGGAGTTCCGCCCGGTCCGGGTGGTTCGCAGCACCCGGTCCAGATCAGCGCGGGCGGCCTGCGCTCCGGGTGGCGTCAGCATGCCGGTAACGACCACGTAGCCGTCGTCCATCAGTCGCCGGGCCACGTCCTGGCCGGCCGAGGTGGCGGACATCGTTGCCATCATCAGCCTGAGATTAGGCGGCCGGGCGCCTGCCGTCCAACGATCCTTTGGGGCCGACGACTTTGCCAGTTGAGCCGACGAACGTCCCCGTGCCTTTCTTCATCAGGCCCGGGTGACCGACGTCTCAGCTGCCCACGATGCCGGTAACGCCGTCGATGACGAGGAAGACGCCGACCGCGGCGGACACGATCGCAAAGACCGCCGGACCGGCCCGGACCAGCCGATCCCTCAAGTCGGACAAGTGTGCTTCGGCTTCCCCGGGACGCCGGGCGAAGTACAAGAAGATCAGGCCGACGGTGGCCGTCGAGAGGAGGGCGAAGGCCAAGAAGGCGAAGACGACGATGGGGAACGCCGAATGGTGACGCACCAGAACCACGGCGGCGGCGGCGGTGAGGGTCCACGGCTGCTTGAGGATCCCGACGGTGGCTGCTTCCCACGGATTGAGCTGCTTCAGGCGGGCCGTGAACTTGTTGGTGCCCCCTGAGTTAGCTCTGGGCTGGTCCCGGCGTCTCCATTGCCGCGCGGCAAGAACGGCGAGGGCGACACCGAGCAGGATCTGGATGACCTCCACCGCGGTGCTGCCGCTGCCGTGCTGGGTGGCGCGGGCTCCCCCGACCGCATAGCTCACGGCGAACACGATGATCAGCGAGACGCTCCACCCGATCAAGAAGGCGGCCGCGTTGACGCGTGCTCTGGCCGTGTTGAGCAACAGGATGAACACGACGATCGTGCTCGGGGACACGCTGGCCAGGAGACCAAGCAGCGCTATGCTGATCAGCAGGCTCATGGGATGCCCCGGTGTCCGGCCCGGTGCCTCACTATCGCCTTCCGGCCACTAGCGGGTCCGGCGGGAGTGACCACCAGGGCATCGACGGCGTGGCGTCGGTGTCGGCGCGGGGACGCCGTTGCCTGGTGCCGTCTCTGCGGCGGTGGGTCCTTCGGCCCGGGCCAGCAGGACGACGTGACAGCTGGGGCCACGGCGCCTGTCTTACGGGCGGACTGCTGAAGGACGAGCATCAGAGAGTGTTCCTGTACGTAGGCTGTTCCTAAGAACGCTACCGGCTGACCGGCCGTATCGCCGGGTTCGCTGGCCGTTAGTCTTGCATACCTTGCCGTGGGCATCTTTCCCTCTGTCGCTCCCAGCGCGGGTTTGTACCTCGCATCCGGCGGACTCATCGCCCTGCGAGCCGTGGTCGTGCTTGTCAGCCGCATGATCACATTCCGCGGTTGATGATGTACTCCGTGATCGCTCAGGGGCGGAGCGCTGCCCACGACCGGCTGGCCGGGCGGCTCGCCAGGTGCTCAGCCGCGTCGGGCCGGAACCATTGCAGGACGCGAAGCCCAAATGCCTCGGCATCTCGTTAGCGAGGCCCAGAACGGCCATTCGGGCGCGCCGAAGCCAGCCACCGGGCTGGCAGGAATCCGCCGCGATCAGGATCCGTATCGGGGCCGGTGCTCGTTACCGCGCACCAACCTGGCTGCTCGTCGCGGCCAGGCGGGAGGACGGCAGCCCGAGTCCGTCCCTGATGGCCTGCTGGACCTGCTCCCTGGGTGGCCGGGTGTCCACCGTGATCACGTACTCCTTGCGGCGGAAGATGTCCAGCACGGGATTGGTCTTCGCGTGGTACTCGCGGAGCCGGACGGCGAGAGCCTCCTCGGTGTCGTCCTCGCGCCTGATCAGCTCCCCGCCGCAGGCGTCGCACCTGCCCTCGATGGCCGGGCTGTTGTCGATCAGGCTGTAGTCCATCCCGCAGTTCGCGCACAGCCGCCGGGCGAGCACCCGGCGCGCCACTTCGCTGTCGGGCAGGTCGAGGTGGATCACCCCGTCCAGGTCGTAGCTTTCCAGGAAGAACTCCGCCTGCCGCTGGTTGCGCGGGAAGCCGTCGATGATGAAGCCGTAGTTCCAGTCGTGCTCCCTGAGCCGTACCCCCACGACGCCCTCGACGAGGTCATCGCCGACCAGCAAGCCCGCCGCCATCGTCCGCCTGACCTGCGCGCCGAGCTTGGTGTGATGCTGGACGTTCCACCGGAAGATGTCCCCGACGGCGATGTGCTCGAGGTCGAAGTCCGCGGCGAGCATTTTCGCGTGAGTTCCCTTGCCGCTGCCCTGAATGCCCATGATGACGTATTTCCGCATGCAACCACCTTCGCATGGAAGCGGGCCGTTGGCTCCTGGCCACATGGCCAGGCCGCTGTCCGGGTTGGATCGCGCCTTGGTATGTCTCGCGCCGCGATCTCGTTCAGCTGCGGAACCGGATCCCGGCGGTGGCGTACTCGGCGAGCAGGGGTACCGGGGTGAACGCCGGGTCGCCGGTCGCCTCGTGCATTGCCTCCAGGACGTCGACGACGTTCGCCGGGCCGGCGTCGTCGAGCATCTGCAGCGGCCCGCGGGGGTAACCGCAGCCGAGCATCATCGCGGTATCGATGTCGGCTGGACTGGCGTAACCGTCCTGGAACATCCGGACCGCGTCGTTGAACTGCGTGTAGGCCAGTGCCTCGGTGAGAAATCCCGGCCGGTCCCGGGACGTGACCGCGTGCAAGCCGACCTTGGCCGCTAGCGCGCGCGCCTTGGCGGCCGTGCCCGCCGCGGTTACGTCCGGCAGCACCAGCTCGGCGAGCCCCGGCTTGCCATCACCTGCGCCGGTCAAGCGGATACCGACCACATCGGCCGGGTGGCCCGCGGCCAGGGCCGCGTCCAGGACCCGGTGTTTCGGGTCTGCCACCACGATGACCAGGCCGGTCTCACGTGATGGCTGCGGCACGACGCTGATGCCGGCCGCAGTGATCTGGCCGGCTAGTTCGTCCAGCAGGCCATCGGAGTCCCTGATCAGCGCAACCTCGGCGAGATAAGGCGCAGACGCCAGGTCGTGATCCTCGGCAGCCGCAGGGGTGCTGCGCCGGTAGTCATAGAACCCGCGTCCGCTCTTGCGGCCGAACAGCCTGGCATCGCACAGCTTGCGCAGCAGGGACGCGGGCGCGTAACGGGTGCCGCCGAACTCAGCCTGGAGCACCTCCAGGACCGCCAGAGACGTGTCCAGGCCGATCAGGTCAAGCAGGGTCAGCGGCCCCATCGGCAGGCCGAGGCCCATGGTGGCCGCCTTGTCGATGTCCTCGCGCGTGGCTTGCGCGGTTTCCAGCAGCCGCACCGCGTGGTTGAGATAGGGCACCAGCAGCGCATTGACGATGAACCCGGCCCGGTCGCTGACCTGGACGGGAGTCTTGCCCAG